>DATACE010000268.1:0-16083 GCA_036259215.1 Burkholderiales bacterium
TGCGGTGGCGGCCGTTGAGCACCCGGCCGCCGACCACGATGCCGCCCCCCGCGCCGGTGCCCAGAATCGCGCCGAACACCACCTCCGCCCCGCGCGCCGCGCCGTCGAGCGCCTCGGATAGCGCGAAGCAGTTGGCATCGTTCGCGAAACGCAGCTCCCGGTCGAGCTTCTTTTCGAGGTCCTGCTTCAGCCTGCGGCCGTTGAACGGCGTGTTGTACGCGTTCACCACGCGTCCGCTGCGCGGCATGATGGTCCCCGGCATGCCGATGCCCACTGTGCAGCGCGCGCCCGCCTCTTTTTCCGCGCGCAGGATGACCTGGGCAAATTCGTCCAGCGCCACGTCGTAGCCCGCGCGCGGCGTCGGGGTGCGCCGCCGGACGAGCTCCTTTCCGGCGTCGTCGAACACCGCCACCTCGATCTTCGTGCCGCCGAGATCCACGCCCAGTCTCATGCGGGAAACGTTTCCAGCCAGGCGCGCAGCCAGGCACGCGCGGCCTGCGGGTTGGCAAGCCGCCAGCGCGCCGCGCTGTCGCCGGTGCCCACCTTGATGGAGTGGCCGCCCAGGCGGTTGACCACGCGAAAGCCGTACTCGTCGGTGATGTCGTCGCCCATGAACACCGGCTTGCGCCCCGCGAAGGGCGGCTCGCGCATGAACTCGTCGATGGCGCTGCCCTTGTCGGCGCCCGAGGGCTTGAGCTCCCACACCATCTTGCCGCCTTGGGTTTGGACCGCGCCGCCGAGGGGCGCCGAGGCCTGGCGCACCGCCTCCAGCGCGGCCTGCGCGAGCTCGGGCGCGAGGCGGTAGTGCAGCGCGAGGCTCGCGCCCTTGTCTTCCAGCACCAGGCCGGCATGCCGGTCGGCAAACGCGCGCAGCTTGTCCCTCGCCGGCGCCAGCGTTTCCACGGGAAAGCGGTGGCGATGCCGCCGGCCCTGCACGTCGCGCCGCTCGAAGCCGTGCTGGCCCGCGGCCGGCAGCCTGAGCGGCGCGAACATGGCGTCGAGCTGCGCGAGCGAGCGGCCGCTGATCAGCGCGAGCGCGCCGCCCGCGGCGCGCTGCAGGCCCTCGACCAGCGAGCAGTCGACCTTGTGCGTGTCGACCTGGTCCGGGCGCTCCGCGATGTCGAGCAGCGTGCCGTCGACGTCGAGGAACAGCGCCCAGCCGGGCTCGAACGGCGGCAGCCGCACCCGGCGCTAACCGGCCGCCGCCCGCCGCCGCGCCGCGCGTGCGCGGGACAGCACGCGCCGGCGATGGCGCATGCGCGCCGCGTCGAGCAGCATGCGGCCGGCCCAGCGGTAGACGTTGAACTCCTGGACCAGGCTTCTCATGCTGCGCATGCGCGCGCGCTGCTCCTCGGGCGACATGGTGAGCGCCATGTGCATGGCGGCGGCGCTCTGCTCGATGTCGTAGGGGTTGACGATCAGCGACTCGGCGAGCTCGCGCGCCGCGCCGGTGAACTGCGAGAGGATCAGCACTCCCTGCTCGTCATCGCGCGCCGCCACGAACTCCTTCGCCACCAGATTCATGCCGTCATGCAGGCTGGATACATAGCACAGCTCGGCGGCCCGGTATAGCTCGTAGACCTGCGTTGCGTCGTGGTGCTCTATCTTGAGGATGACCGGCTGGTAGCCCGGCCGGCCGAAGCGCTCGTTGATGCGCGCCGCCAGGCCGCGCACGCGCGCCTCGAGGTTCTGGTACTCGTCGATCGAGGAGCGCGAGGGTGCCGCCACCTGGATGAAGGAGAACTGTCCCACCCAGCGCGGCTCGAGCTCCAGCAGGCGCTCGATGGCCGCGAAGCGCTCGAGGATGCCCTTGGTGTAGTCCAGCCGGTCCACGCCCACGCCGAGCTTCACGTCCGGCGCCACCTCGAGCCGCTCGCGCACGCGGCTGCGGCACTCGGCCACCGGCGCCTGCAGCTGCAGCGCGGCGGGCGGCCATTCGATGGAGATCGGATAGCGGCGCACCTCCGTCGGGTTGCCGCCGTAGGAAATGGTGAAGGTCTCGCGGTCGACGCGCGCCTCGAGGAACCGGTCCACGGTGTCGAAGAAGTTGTTGCAGTGGAACTGGGTGTGAAACCCCAGGATGGACGAGCCTAGCATGCCTTCGAGGATCTCTTCGCGCCACGGCAGGATGCCGAACGCCTCGGGGTTGGGCCACGGGATGTGCCAGAACGTGATGATGGTGGCGCGCGGCAGGCGCTCGCGCACCATGCGCGGCAGCAGGGCGAAGTGGTAGTCCTGCACCAAAATGATCGGGTCCTCGGTGCGCGCCTCGTCGGCCACGATGTCGGCGAAGCGCTGGTTCACGTTGCGATAGTGCTCCCAGTCGTCGGCACGGAAGGTGGGACGCGTGTGCGCGATGTGGCACAACGGCCACAGCCCCTCGTTGGCGAAGCCGAAGTAATAGCCCTGCTCCTCCTCCTTCGACAGCCACACGCGGCGGATGCGGTACGAAGGGTGCTCCGGCGGCACCATCACATGGTCGTTCTTGTCGACCGTATCGCGGTCCGCGGTGCCGGCGCCGTGCGCGATCCAGGTTCCGGAGGTGGCGCGCACGATGGGCTCGAGCGCGGTCACCAGGCCGCTCGCGGGGCGCTGGATCTCGACCACATTGTCCTTGCGCCGCGTGTGGATGTAGGGCTCGCGGTTGGAGACGATCAGCACCTCGTCGCCTTTCAGATCGTGGCGCAGGATGCGGCGCAGGGCGTCCGGCCCCCAGGACGTCTGGCTCTCGTCGCGCGAGCGGCGCTCCGACTCCAGGTCGAGCACCAGCGTCTGCAGGTCGCGCGCGATCGGGCGCAGCTCGGGCGAGGCGGATTTCCAGCCCACCGGCGAGCGCAGCAGCGTCTCGCCGGCGAGCAGCGCCTTCATCCCCGCCACCCAGCCGCGCCAGCTGATCTCGGCGATCACCACCGTGATGAGCGCGACCACGGTGGCGATGGCGGCGAAAAGGTACAGCACGTATTTCTTGGTGTCGGCGCTGCGCCGGGCAATCGGGCTCATGTCGTGCACGATGACCAGCTCGCCGTACGCGTTGTCGTCCGCGGTGGCAATGCGGTTGGCCGAGACGTGCAGCGGCCCGTCGGGCAGCTGCAGCACCCAGTTGCGCTCCGCGGTGGCCTCCGAGGTGGTGCAGCGCACGGCCTCGGGAAAGGCCGCCGTGGCGTAAGCCAGGCGCCCGGCCCGGTCGCAATAGCCTAGGGCGTAGATGCGCTGGTCCTGGATGATGCGGTCGAAATAGCGCAGCACCTTCTCCTGCGCTCCTTCCTCGTCCACCAGCTCGGCGAGCGAATCCTGGGCGGTCTTCGCGATGAGCGCGCCGCGCGTGTCGAGGTCGCGGACGAACCACTGGAACGTGAGGCGGTCGACCAGCGGCACGACCGCGTAGGCAATGGCCGCGAGCGCCAGGGCGAGGGGTACGACGAAGCGCAACGAGAGCGGCATGGGGCTCCAGGCGAATCCCCATAGGCGTAGCAAATTTCAGGCCGCCTCGGACGACTCCGGCGGCTCCTCCAGCAAGGGCGTGGCTTCTACGTCTTTCAGGCGCCGCTCGATCTGGCGGGTGCGCACCTCCGCCTGGTCGATGGAGTTGGCGACCGACTGCAGCTGCGCCTTGGTGCGCGCGAGCACCTCGCCGAAGCGGCCGAACTCGTTCTTCACCTCGCCAAGCACCTTCCATACCTCCGAGGAGCGCTTTTCGATCGCCAGGGTGCGAAAGCCCATCTGCAGGCTGTTCAGCACCGCGGTCAGCGTGGTGGGCCCGCAGACCGTGACGCGCCAGTCGCGCTGCAGCTGCTCGAAAAGCCCCGGCCGGCGCAGCACCTCCGCGTACAGCCCTTCGAACGGCAGGTAAAGCAGGCCGAACTCCGTGGTGTGGGGCGGCTCCAGGTACTTCTCCGCCATGCTGCGGGCCTCCAGGCGCACGCGCTGCTCCAGGGCCCGCGCCGCCGCCTCGGCGGCCGCCGGATCGCCCGCTTCCTGGGCGTCCTGCAGCCGCTGGTAGTCCTCGAGCGGGAACTTGGCGTCGATCGGCATCCAGACCGCGCCACCGTCGGCCCCGCGCCCGGGAAACTTGACGGCGAACTCGACGCGCTCGCGCGACCCCGGGCGGGTGGCCACATGGGTGGCGTACTGCTCGGGCGTGAGCACCTGCTCGAGGATCGCGGCAAGCTGCACCTCGCCCAGCACGCCGCGCGTTTTTACATTGGAGAGCACCCTTTTCAGGTCGCCGACGCCGGTGGCGAGCGCCTGCATCTCGCCCAGTCCCTTGTGCACCAGCTCCAGGCGCTCGGACACCTGCCGGAACGATTCCGACAGGCGCCGCTCCAGCGTGGCGTGCAGCTTCTCGTCGACCGTGTGGTGGATGCGCTCCAGGCGCTGCTCGACCGCCTGGCGCAGGGTCTCGGACTGCGCGTTCTGCACGGTGGCGATGGCGCCCATCTGCGCGGAAAGCGTCTGGCTGAACGTGGCGAGCGCGCGCGACAGCTCGTCGCGCGCTTCGCGCGCGCTGGCGCGCTCGCGCAGCAGCAGCAGGCCGATCAGGCCCACCGCCATGCAGGCCGCGACCAGCGTGGCCGCGAGCAGCAGCTCCATCAGAGCGCGTCGCGCAGCGTCAGCGCGGGCGAGGCGCGCAGCACCTTGCGCGCGGAAAGCCAGGCGTTGAGCGACAGCAGCGCGATGCCGGCGAGCGGGCCGGCGATCCACAGCTGCGGGCTGGGCGGCAGATCGAGGTCGAACACGCGCTGGGCAAGCAGCTGGCCGATGAGCGCGGCGCCCAGGGTGGCGAGCAGGCCGGCGATAGCGCCCATGGCGAGGAACTCCACACGCTGCGCGCCGGTCACCTGCGCGCGCGAGGCGCCGTAGACGCGCATCACGGCCGCTTCACGCCGGCGCTCGTCCTCGGTGGCGACCAGCGCCGAGTACAGCACCAGCAGCCCCGCGCCCAGGGCAAAGAGGAAAATGAACTGCACCGCGCTCACCAGCTGGTCGATGACCTGCTGCGCCTGGCGCACCGCGGCGGCGACGTCCACGATGGTGACGTTCGGAAAGCGCGCCGCGAGCTCGCTCAGCACCGGCTCGCTGCCGGGCTCTATGCGAAATGCGCTGACGAAGCTGGTCGGCATGCCTTCCAGCACCGCGGGCGGCGCGATGACGAAGAAGTTCACCTTCATCGAGTCCCAGCGCAGCTTGCGCAGCGAGGTGACGCGCGCGCTGAAGCGCTCGCCGCCCACCGTCCAGGTGAGCTCGTCGCCGAGCTTCCATCCCAGCCGCTCGGCGATGCCCTGCTCCACCGACAGCTCGCGGCCGCCCGGCTCGAACCAGCGGCCCGCGACGATCTCGTTGTGCGCGGGCGGCTCGCTCAAGTAGGACAGGTTGAACTCCCGCTCGACCAGGCGCTTGGCGCGCTCCTCCTCGTAGTCCGCCTCGCTGACCGGCCTGCCGTTCACCGCCACCAGGCGCCCGCGGATCATCGGGTAGAGCTCGGGAACGGCGATCTGCTTTTCCTTGAAAAACGCCTGCACCGACGAAAGCTGGTCGGGCTGCACGCCCACCAGGAACCGGTTGGGCGCATCCGCCGGCGCGCTTCGCCGCCACGCCTCGATCAGGTCGTTGCGCGTAAACGTGAGCAGCAGCACCGCGGTGAGCCCGAGCGCGAGCGCCGCCACCTGCACCGCGTTGCCGCGCGCATGGCGGCGCAGGTTGGCCAAGCCGTAGCGCAAGCGCCGTCCCAGGCGCGCCACCACCGCCGGGCGCGTGAGCAGCTTGAGCACCGCCCAGGCCACGCCAAAGAACACCAGCACCGCGACGGCGAAGCCGCCCACCACGTAGCCGCCGAGCTTCAGGTCACCCGCCTGCCAGACGAGCAAGCCGCCGAAAGCGGCCGCCCCGGCGGCGTACGACACCCACGCGCGCGGGCTGAAGCCGGTCTCGCGCCGCATCACGCGCACCGCCGGCACGTTTTTCAGCTGCAGCAGCGGCGGCAGGGCGAACCCCAGCAGCAGCACCACGCCGACCAGGAAGCCCTGCAGCGCGGGCAGCAGGGTCGGCGCCGGCAGCGTGGCGCGCAGCACCTCGGAGAGCGCGACGCCGATCGCCTGCTGGGCAATGTAGCCGGCGAGCACCCCGAGCGCACAGGCGCCCAGGGCAAGCAGCAGGAACTCGAGGCCGAACAGCGCGACCAGGCGCCGCTGAGTGGCGCCCAGGCAGCGCATCACCGCGCAGCCGTCGAGGTGCCGCTCGACGAAGCGGCGCGTGCCCAGGGCGATGGCCACGCCCGCCAGCACCGCGGCGAGCAGCGCGGTGAGGCCGAGGAAGCGTTCGGCGCGGTCGATCGATTCGCGCACCCGCGGCCGGCCGGTCTCGAGGTCCTCCATGCGCTGGCCGCGCTCCAGGCGGCTTTGCATGAAGCCCTCGAACGCCTTGATGCGCTCGGGCGGGCCGGCGGCGTACAGGTAATACCAGACCCGGCTGCCCGTCTGCACCAGGCCGGTCGCGGGCACATCCGCGGCATGCATCAGGAGCCGCGGCGCAATGTTGAAGAAATTCGCGTTGCGCTCGGGCTCGAGGGTGAGCACGGCCGCGACGCGCAGCTCGGCGCGTCCCAGGCGGATGGTCGAGCCGACCGGCGCCTTCAGGCCCGACACCAGCTGCTCGTCCAGCCACACCGTGCCGCGCGCCGGGCCGCCTTCGGCGGGCGCATCGGGCGCGGCGGGCGCCGGCGCTATGCGCAGCCGCCCGCGCAGCGGGTAGCTGGGCGTGACCGCCTTGACGCCGGCGAGCTGGTTGCGCTCCGCGGCGAACGCCATGCTGATGAAGTTCACCGCTTCGGCCTGCTGCAGGCCGTGCGCCTCGATGTGCTGCTTGACCTCCCCATGCCAGGGCCTGTCGGACGCGAGCACCAGGTCGGCGCCCAGCAGCTGGGCCGCATCGCGCACCAGCACCTGGCCGACGCGGTCGGCGAAGAAAGCCACGCTGGTGACGCTCGCCACCGCGATCACCAGCGCAAAGGCGAGCACGCGCAGCTCGCCCGCGCGCCAATCCCGGGCCAGCATGCGAGTCGACAGGCCGAGCATGCGCCAGCCCTGCTTCACGGCGCGATCCTGCCGGCGGCGAGGCGCACCACGCGCTGGCAGCGTGCGGCGAGCTGCTCGTCGTGCGTCACCAGGATCAGCGTAGTGCCGAATTCGCGATTCATCTCGAACAGCAGCTCGATTACCGCGGCGCCGGACTCGGGATCCAGGCTGCCGGTGGGCTCGTCCGCAAACAGCAGCCTGGGGCGCACCACGAAGGCGCGCGCCAGCGCAACACGCTGCTGCTCGCCGCCGGACAGATGCTTCGGGTAGTGCTGCAGGCGCTCGCTCAGGCCCACCCGCGCGAGCATGGCTTTCGCCGAAGCCTCGGCTTCAGGGTTGGCGGCAAGCTCCAGGGGAAGCATGACGTTCTCGAGCGCGGTGAGCGAGGGCAGCAGCTGGAACGACTGGAACACGAACCCCACGCTGCGGCCGCGCAGCTCGGCGCGCTGGTCCTCGTCGAGGGAAAAAAGGTCGCTGCCCTCCAGCGTCACGCTGCCGGCGCTCGGCGTGTCCAGGCCCGCCAGAATGGCAAGCAGCGTGGACTTGCCCGATCCCGAAGCGCCCACCACCGCGACCACGTCGCCGGGGGTGACGGCGAGGTCGATGTCGCGCAGAATGATGAGGTCCGAATCCCCGCTTCTCACGGTCTTGCCGATGCCGCGCGCGCTCAGAACGTTGTTGTTTGCCATGCTTTTCGCCGTGAGCGGCGCAGCGCTGTGCGCGGAAAAATCCATCCTGGTGCTGGGTGACAGTCTGTCGGCGGCCTACGGTATCGCCCAGGCGCGCGGCTGGGTGGCGCTGCTCGCCGAACGCGTGAAGCGCGAGCACCCGGATTATATCGTCGTCAACGCGAGCATCTCGGGCGACACCTCGAGCGGCGGCGCCGCGCGCATCGGCAAAAGCCTGCAGCAGCACCGCCCGGCGGTGCTGGTGCTGGAGCTGGGCGCCAACGACGGCCTGCGCGGCCTGCCGATCGCGCAGATGAAGCAGAACCTCGGCGCCATCATCGAGCAGGCGCAAAAGGCCGGCGCGCGCGTGCTGCTGGTGGGCATGAAGCTGCCGCCGAACTACGGGCCCCAATATACCGAGGCGTTCGAGGCGGCGTTCGGCGAGCTCGCCAAGCGCTACAAGACCGCGCTCGTGCCCTTTCTGCTCGAGGACTTCGCCACCCAGCCGGACCTGTTCCAGGCCGACCGCATCCACCCGACCGAAGCCGCGCAGCCGCTCATGATGGAGCGGGTGTGGAAGGCCCTTCAGCCGCTACTGGCGGCGCGGTAGGGCTCGCGCGCTCCCACGCCGGAGCGCTCCAGCACCCGCCGGCGCCATTCGCGCAGCGCAGCCGGCGGCGCAATGTCGAGCGCGTTAGTGACTTCGCCCGGGTCCTGCGTAAGGTTGAACACGAATTCGCTGCCGGCGCGCCTGTCGACCCAGTACTTCCAGAGACTACCCGCATGGCGCAGATCGTATACGCCGATCTCCGAGCGCTCCTGGAAGTACAGGAACTCGGGCGACGCCGGCTGCTGCAGCGCGCTGCCTGCCCAGCTCGCCGGCGGCGGCAAGCCGAGTTCGGCGAGCAGAGTCGGTGCAACGTCGACCTGCGAAGCGAGCACGCGAGGCGCGAGGCGCCCCGAGGCGCGGTAGCCGTAGGAGAGGAGCAGGAAGGGCACCCGCAGCACCTCTTCCCGCACACCGTTGGCGTGCTGGTACAACCCGTGCTCCCCCAGCGATTCGCCATGGTCGGCAGTGATCGCCACGACGGTGTTGTCCAGATAGCGCTTGCGCTGGAGCATCGCCAGGATGTCTGCAATGATCGCATCCGCCTGCAGCACGCCGTTGTCGTAGAAGTTCACCGTGCGCTCCCGGTCGCGGTTCAGGGCGACGGCGTAGGGCGCGGCGGGCACGTACTTCGCCAGCGCGGGGTCGCGCCTGCCGAGTAAATGAGCCGACATGAGGTGAAACTGCAGCATTGCGGGGCGCCCGTCCCAGTCCGGGAATCCGGCCAGGTGGTCGAGGAGTCGGCGATCGTCATTGAAGTAGCCGATGACGCTCCTCGAGCGGCCGTCGAAGTAGCTATCGACCTTGCCGTATGCGCGTTTCAGGCCGTAGAACAAGGTGTGATCGCCGCCGAGCATCAAGTGCACCCGGTAGCCATGCAGCCTGAGCGCTTCCTGCAGAGTGATGGGGCGGCTCGCGACCTGGTGAACGAATTTCGAGGCCGTAATGGCCAGCAACCCGCAAAACGAGCTGGCGCAAGTCGCGCGCATCGGCGGCCCCTTGCGAACCAGCCCGGCTTGGTCCAGCCGGGAAAGGTTGGGCGTAGTGTCCCGCCTATAGCCGTAGATGCCCATGTGGTCGGGCCGCAGCGCATCGACCACGATGAGCACCACGTTCTTGAGGTCCGACCCGGCCGCCGGGGCATACAACGCGCGAGCCGCATCCTCGGCGGCGTCGCGCCTGCGTAAAGCCAGCTTGTCGACGGAGTGGCCCTGGAAGTTCCAGGTGGCGATGAGCGGAAAGGCGGTGAGACTGATCGGCTCGGCTTGCTCCGTCGGCGGGTCTATGGCGAACCCGTAAAGCTCAAGCGCCCAGACGCCGAGGCCGCCCGCCAGCAGCACCGCGACCAGCGGACGCGACGCGCGCTGCTGCAGGAACGGCGTCCAGTCGAAACGCCGCAGGTACGCCCATGCACCGGCGAACAGCGCAAGGTAGGCCAGTGCCGCCACGCCAAAGGCAACCGGCAACGACACGGCCAGCGCGTCGGCCACCGCCGCCAACTGCCCGCGGTAGCCCAGGATCAGATCCCAGGACGCCACACGGCCCCAGGACTGCAGGCCGATCAGAACCAACCCGTAGTAGGCGATCATGGCCGCGAGCAGCGCCGCTGCGGAAGCGGCGGCTGCGGCGCGAGCAGCGGCCGGCCGCATCGGGAGTAAGGACAGCGTCAGGCGCAGGAGCGCGACGCCGAGCAGCATCCACAGGACCACGCGAAAATGCGGCAGCACGGCCGCGTGGTGCGCGGGATCGTGCTTCGCGTATTGCAGGAGAAACAGGCCGGGGACGACGCACCAGACGACGACGTCCAAGCCGAGATTTAGCAGGGCCCGCCTAGACGACGGCAAGCTTGACGTCCCCCGCCGCTACTTCGCCGATGACACAGGCCTCGGCAAATCCCCGGCTGCGGAACTCGCGCAGCACCGCGTCCACGGCGCCTGGCGAGCACGACACGAGCAGGCCGCCGCTGGTTTGCGGATCGGTGATGAGCTTGCGCTTCCATTCGGGAAACCCGGCCGGCAAGGCGACGTCGTGCCCGTAGCCGCTCCAGTTGCGCTCGGAAGCGCCGGTGGCGACTCCCTGCTTCGCCCAATCGAGCGCCTCGGCGATCAGCGGCAGTTCATCGAAGCGCACTTCGCCGGCGAGCTTGGAGCCGCGCAGGATCTCGAGCAGGTGGCCGGCCAGGCCGAAGCCGGTGACATCGGTCACCGCGTGCACACCCGGCATCTCGGCGAGCGCCGTGCCCGGGGTGTTGAGTCGCGTGGTCCAGTCGAGCATCGCGCGGTACCCCGCCTCGGAAAGCTTGCCTTTCTTGAGCGCCGCGGAAAGGATCCCCACGCCCAGCGGCTTTCCCAGCACCAGAACATCGCCCGCCCGGGCTGCGCTGTTGCGCTTGATCTTGTCCGGATGCACCAGGCCCAGCGCCACCAGGCCGTAGATCGGCTCGAGCGTGTCGATGGAATGCCCGCCGGCGACCGGGATGCCGGCGGCCGCGCACACCGACTCGCCGCCTTCGAGGATGCGGCGGATCACCGCGAGCGGCAGCTTTTCCAGCGGCATGCCCAGGATGGCGAGCGCGAAGATCGGCTGGCCGCCCATGGCGTAGACGTCCGAGATGGCGTTGGTCGCGGCGATGCGGCCGAAGTCGAACGGATCGTCGACGATCGGCGTGAAGAAATCGGTCGTCGCCACCAGCGCCTGGCTGTCGTTCAGCCGGTAGACGGCGGCATCGTCCGCCGTCTCGGTGCCCACCAGCAGGTCTTTGGGAAGGCCGCGGATGGGCGTGGCGGCGAGGATTTCGGAGAGCACCGCGGGCGCGATCTTGCAGCCGCAGCCGCCGCCGTGGCTGAACTCGGTGAGGCGGATCCGTTCGGGAGCGTTCATGAGCGTAAAATTCTATAGTGAATTTCGAGCGCTACGACACGCTTATCGACTGCCGCTCGCCCGCCGAGTACGCCGAGGACCATATCCCGGGAGCGGTCTCGGCGCCGGTGCTGGACGACGACGAGCGCGCAGCCGTGGGCACGATGTACAAGCAGCTCTCCGCTTTCGAAGCGAAGAAGCTCGGCGCGTCGCTGGTGGCGAAAAACGTCGGGCGGCACGTGCAGCTGCTGTTCGCGGGCCGGCCGCCCGGCTGGCGGCCGCTCGTCTATTGCTGGCGGGGCGGCAAGCGCTCGGGCGCCATGGCGCACGTCCTGCGCGAGATCGGCTGGGACGCGCACACCCTGGAAGGCGGCTATCGAAGCTATCGGCGCTGGGTGGTAGCGCAGCTCGAGAGCATTCCCGAGACCCTGGAGTTTCGCGTCGTGCACGGCCCGACCGGCAGCGGCAAGAGCCGCCTGCTCGGCGCGCTGGGCAACGCCGGCGCGCAGGTGCTCGACCTCGAAGCGCTGGCGGCCCACCGCGGCTCGGTGCTGGGGAACCTGCCCGACCGCCCGCAGCCCTCGCAAAAATGGTTCGAAAGCCAGCTGCTCGCCGCGCTGCGCGCGCTGGATCCGCGCAACCCGGTATTCGTGGAAGGCGAATCCAAGAAGATCGGGCAGCTGCAGGTGCCCGAAGCCCTGATCGCGCGCATGCGCGCCTCGCCCTGCGTGCGCCTGGAGGTGCCGCTGGAGGTGCGCGTCTCGCTGCTGCTCGACGAGTACCGGCATTTCCTGGCCGACCGTCGCTCGCTCGAGGTGCAGCTCGATTGCCTCGCGGCCGTGCACGGGCGCGACAAGATCGCCGCCTGGAAAGCCCTCGCCGCGCAGGGCGCGTGGCGCGAGTTCGTCGCCCGGTTGCTCGGCGAGCACTACGACCCGGCCTACCGGCGCTCCTCGCTGCGCAACTTCACACACCTGCCCGACGCGCGCGCGCTGCGCATCGAATCTGCTGAGGAAGCGGCGTTCCGACGCGCGGCGGGCGCACTGCTCGACGACGAAACGGCGTCGCTCCCTATAGAAGCCCAGTAGGGATAAATCTTTTTGGAGGGGGGATGAAGCTGGAGCCGGCGGTCGACGAGGCGGAAGCGGATTTCTTCGATAACGCAGCCATCCCGCTTCACTGGGTGGATCCCGACGGCACGATCCTGCGCGCCAACCGTGCCGAGCTCGAAATGCTCGGCTATGTCGCGAGCGAGTACGTCGGACGCAACATCCGTGAATTCCACGCGGACGCGTCGGCGATCTCCGACATTCTGGAGCGATTGGGCGCCGGGGAGACGCTGCGCGAATATCCCGCGCGCATGCGCTGCAAGGACGGCACGCTGCGGGACGTGCGTATCACCTCGAACGTGCACTGGCGCGACGGGCGTTTCTTGCACACCCGCTGCTACACGCGCGATGCGAGTGACGCGGCGCGCCTGGAGGCGCTGCGCAAGGAAACGGCGGACTACCTCGAAGGCCTGCTGGAGGGCTTCGTCGCCTACGACGCGCGCTGGGTCATGACCTACATGAACGCGGCCGCCGAGCGCATCCTCGGACGTACGCGCGACGACGTGCTCGGCAAGACCTGGAGCGAGGCCTTCCCGCATGCGCGCGGCAACGCGGTCGACGCGATGTACCGCCGCGTCATGGCAACGCGGCGCGCCGAGCGCCTGGAGCTGTTCTATGACCACTATCAACGCTGGCTCGAGATCGCCGCCGGCCCGCTGGGCAGCGGCGGGGTCGGCGTGTACTTCCGCGACATTACCGAGGCGCGCGAAGGCACGGAGCGCCTGCACCTCGCGCAGCAGGCCGCCCGGCTGGGCGTATACGAGGCGGACCTGCGCACGCAGGAGAACCGCTGGTCCGCGGAGATGGAAGCGCTCTATGGCCTCGCCGAAGGCGCGTTCCGCGGCAAGACGCGCGCCGACTGGCTGCAGCTTGTGCATCCCGAGGATCGGGCGCGCGCCGACCACGCGTCCGCCCGCGCCCTGGAAACCGGCGAATACACGGAGGATTTCCGCGTCGTGTGGCCCGACGGCACGGTGCGCTGGCTCTATGCGCGTGCGCGCGTGTTCTTCGATGCGGCCGGAAAGCCGGTCCGGGCGCTCGGGGTCAACATGGACATTACCGAGCGCAAGCAGGCCGAGGAGGCGCTGCGCGAGGCCGACCGGCGCAAGGACGAGTTCCTCGCCACGCTGGGCCATGAGCTGCGCAACCCGCTGGCGCCGATCCTGAACGGCCTGCACTTGCTGCGCAGCGTGGATCCCGCGAGCGATAGCGCGCATCAGGCGCGCGCGATGATGGAGCGCCAGATGCGCCACCTGGTGCGCCTGGTGGACGATTTGCTCGAGATCTCGCGCATCACGCGCGGCAAGTTGCAGCTGCGCAAGACGCGCGTCGACCTGGCGGCGGTGGTGCAAAGCGCGCTCGAAACCAGCCGCCCCGCGATCGAAGCGGCCGGCCACCGCCTCGAAGTGAGCCTGCCCGCCGAGCCGCTGGCGCTCGAGGCCGACCTTGTGCGCCTCGCGCAGGTGCTCGCCAACCTGCTCAACAACGCCGCCAAGTACACCGATCCGGGCGGCCGCATCTTTGTCGGCGTACGCAGGCACGACGCGCTTGCCGTCGTCTCGGTGCAGGACGACGGCATAGGCATTCCCGCGCCGCTGCTGGAACGGCTGTTCGACATGTTCGTCCAGGGCGACCACGCGCAGGAGCGCGCGAAGGGCGGGCTGGGCATCGGCCTGACGCTGGCGCGCACGCTGGTGGAGCTGCACGGCGGCACCATCGAGGCTCGCAGCGACGGTCCCGGCCGCGGCAGCGAATTCATCGTGAAGCTGCCGCTGGGCAGCTAGTTCAGCTCGGCCAGGACCCTCAGGTGCTGCACCACGCTGCGGCCGAGCGCGGATAGCGCATAGCCGCCCTCGAGGACCGAGACAATGCGGCCCTGGGCGTGGCGCTCGGCCACCGCCTTCACCTGCTCGGTGACCCAGGCGTAGTCCGCGTCCGAGAAGCGCAGCATCGCCATGTCGTCCTCGGCATGGGCGTCGAAGCCGGCGGAGAACAGCACCAGCTCGGGCTGGAAATTCTCCAGCGCCGGAAGCCAGCTCGCCACGGCGTCGCGAAAGCCGCTCGAGCCGGTGCCGGCGGCCAGCGGAATGTTCACCATGTTGCGGGCCGGATCGTCGGTGCCGCTGTACGGATAGAACGGATGCTGGAAGGTCGACGCCATGAGCACCTGGGGGTCGCCCTCGAAGATGTCCTCGGTGCCGTTGCCGTGGTGCACGTCGAAGTCGATGATCGCCACGCGCTGCAGGCCGTGCGCCTGCAGCGCATGCCGCGCGGCCACCGCGACGTTGTTGAAGATGCAAAAGCCCATCGGCCGGGCACGGCAGGCATGGTGTCCGGGCGGGCGCACCGCGCAGAACGCCGTCTTGACATCATTTTTCATGACCAGATCGGTGGCGAGCACCGCGGCGCCGGCGGCACGCAATGCGGCCTGCAGGGTCCAGGGGTTCATCGCCGTGTCCGGGTCGAGGTGCACGGTCCCCGACTGGGGCGCCGCATCGCGGATGGCGCGCACGTAGTCCGTCGGATGCACGCGCGTCAGCTGCTCGTCGGTGGCGAGCGGCGCCTCGTAGCGCGTAAGGTACTGGCCGATCCCGGAGGCGATAAGCTGGTCCTCGATCGCCCTCAGGCGCTCGGGGCGCTCCGGGTGGTACGCCCCCATGTCGTGCTTCAGGCAGTCAGGATGCGTGATAAATGCCGCGGACATCATGCCGGTCAGATCTTAAGGCGGCTGCGATCTTAGCGCATCAAGTACAATCGACGCATGCTGCTGAAGGCTGAATTCCAAGCACAAAACACGGCCCGCGGCCCGATCCGGCGCGTCATCGACGCGGCCGGCGGCATCATCCTCGGCAAGGAAACGCAGGTGCGCCTCGCCCTCGCGTGCATGCTGGCGCGCGGCCACCTGCTGATCGAAGACCTGCCCGGCGTGGGCAAAACCACGCTGGCCCACGTGCTGGCGCGCTCGCTGGGACTGCAGTTCCAGCGCATCCAGTTCACCAGCGACATGCAGCCAGCGGACATCATCGGCGTGTCGGTCTACGAGCGCGAAAGCGGCGCCTTCAAGTTCCACCCCGGCCCGATCTTTGCCCAGGTGATCCTCGCCGACGAGGTGAACCGCGCCACGCCCAAGACGCAGTCGGCGCTGCTCGAGGCGATGGAGGAGCACCAGGTGACCGCCGAGGGCGAAACGCGCAAGCTGCCGATGCCTTTTTTCGTCATCGCCACGCAGAACCCCTCCGAGCAGGTCGGCACGTTCCCGCTGCCGGAGTCGCAGCTGGACCGCTTTACCATGCGCATCGAGCTGGGCTACCCGGACCGCGCCGCCGAGCGCGCGCTGCTGCTGGGCACCGACCGGCGCGATCTGCTGGCAACGCTGGACGCCAGCATGACGCCCGCCGAACTGATGGAGCTGCAGGCGGGCGTGCAGCGCGTCTACGTCGCGCCCGCGCTGCTCGACTACGTGCAGGCGATCGTCGAGCACACGCGCCGCTCGCCCAACTATGTCGCCGGCCTCTCCCCGCGCGCCGCGCTCGCGCTGCTGCACTGCGCGCGCGCCTGGGCGCTGCTCGAGGGGCGCGACAAGGTGCTGCCCGAAGACGTGCAGGCCATCGTTCCCGGCGTCGCCGCCCACCGGCTGCGCCCGGCGCACGATTCGTCGCGCCGCGTGGACGTCGGCGCGCAGCTCCTCGCGGCCGTTCCGATTCCCTGAGTAGTCGCTGAAGTAGCGTTCCGGTGCTCGACTTGGCGAGCGCCGTGGCGGAAAAATTTTC
>DATACE010000269.1:0-10143 GCA_036259215.1 Burkholderiales bacterium
TGCCATTGCACCGCGAACACGTAGCTCCTGCCGTTGGCCCGTATCGCCTCGACCAGGCCGTCGGGCTCCGACCAGGCCTCCACGCGCGGTCCGCGGCCGAGCGCCTTGATCGACTGGTGGTGGATGGACGTCACCACCGGTTTCTCCACCCCGCGGTACAGGCGCGCGAGGCCCGAGCCGGGCTCGAAGCGGATGTCGTGCCGATGCCTCTCGTAGGAGTCGGTGACGTGCACCTGCGACTCGGCGAGCTGCGTCGGAATATCCTGGTAGAGCGTACCGCCGAGGGCCACGTTGATGAGCTGGGCGCCGCGGCAGATGCCGAGCACCGGCTTGCCCGCCTCGATGAACTCGTGCACCAGCTCCATCTCGTAGACGTCGCGCAGCCGGTCGCCGGCCCATTGCGGCGCGAGCGGCGTTTCGCCATAGGTCGACGGGCTGACGTCGGCCCCGCCCTGGAGCACCAGGCCGTCGAGCACGCGGGCATAGTCGGCCAGGCGCACTTCGCTGCGGTGGAGCAGGCCGTCCTTGTCGACCGTGGGCACCATGAAGACCAGCACGTCGCGCGACATGACCCAATGGGCGACCGACTGCTCGAGGTACTGCAGGGTCTTGGACTGAATGCCCTTGGCGTCGGGCTGCGGGTGGAACAGGCGCGCCGACACGCCGATCTTCAGCGCGTCCGGCGTCAGCTTGCGGGAAAGAAATTCGCGCGCCGAGCGCGCCGCACGCCTGAGCGGAGTCACCGCCTCAGTCTAGCGCCTTGACGATGTCCTCTACCACCTTCTTGGCGTCGCCGAACACCATCATGGTCTTGTCCATGTAGAACAGGGGATTGTCCAGCCCGGCATAGCCGGAAGCCATGCTGCGCTTGTTGACCAGCACGTTGCGCGCTTTCACGACGTCGAGGATCGGCATGCCGTAGATCGGACTGCCCTTCTCGTAGGCGAGCGGGTTGACCACGTCGTTGGCGCCGAGCACCAGCGCGACGTCGGCGTTGCCGAACTCGCTGTTGATGTCCTCCATCTCGAACACCTGGTCGTAGGGCACCTCGGCCTCGGCGAGCAGCACGTTCATGTGCCCGGGCATGCGCCCGGCGACCGGGTGGATGGCGTAGCGCACGTTGACGCCCTTTTGCTGCAGCTTGTGCGCCATTTCCTTCACCGCGTGCTGCGCGCGCGCCACGGCGAGCCCGTACCCCGGCACGATGATCACGTTCTCGGCGTTCGCCATGAGGAACGCCGCATCCTCGGCCGCGCCCGAGCGCACCGTCTTGTCGGTGCCGCCTTGCGCGGCGGACCCTTCGGCCGCTCCAAAGCCGCCCAGGATCACCGAGACGAACGAGCGGTTCATCGCCCGGCACATGATGTAGGACAGGATCGCGCCTGAGGAGCCGACCAGCGAGCCGGCGATGATCAGCATGGCGTTGTTCAGGGAAAAGCCGATGCCGGCGGCGGCCCAGCCCGAGTAGCTGTTCAGCATCGAGATCACCACCGGCATGTCGGCGCCGCCGATGGGGATGATGATCAGCACGCCGAGCACGAAGGCGATGGCGGTCATGACGAAAAACGCCGTCCACGCCTTGTCGTCGGCCATGAAAAACGCCGCGCCGAAGCCGACCATCACCAGGGCGAGCACCAGGTTGAGCCAGTGCTGCGCGGGAAACACCACCGGCGCGGAGGAAAACAGGCGGAACTGCTTGCCCAGGCCGGCCAGCTTGCCGAAGGCGATGACCGACCCCGAGAAGGTGATGGCGCCGACGAAGGTGCCGATGAACAGCTCCAGCTTGTTTCCCGTGGGCAACGGATCCGCCACGCCGAAGGCAGCGGGGTTGTTGACCGCGGCAATCGCGATCAGCACGGCCGCCATGCCGACCAGCGAGTGCATCGCCGCGACCAGCTCGGGCATCTGCGTCATCTGCACCCGCCGCGCGACCACCGCGCCCACCATGCCGCCGGCCAGCATGGCGATGAGGATCAGGTCGATGCGCCCGCGCGCCACCACGGCAATGGTGGTGAGGACGGCGATAGTCATGCCGGCGATGCCGAACCAGTTGCCGCGGCGCGCGGTCTCCGGATGCGACAGGCCCTTCAGCGCGAGGATGAAGCACACCGAGGCCACCAGGTACCAGAGGGTGAGCTGGTTGGCGCTCATTTCTTCTTCTTCCGGAACATCTCGAGCATGCGGTAGGTGACCAGAAAGCCGCCGGCCACGTTCACCGCGGCGAGCGCGACCGCAACCACCCCGAGCACCGAGCCGAAATCGGTGTCGTGCGGCGCGGCGGCGAGGATGGCGCCGACGATGATCACGCTGGAGATGGCGTTGGTCACGCTCATCAGCGGCGTATGCAGCGCCGGGGTGACGTTCCAGATGACGTGATAGCCGACGAATACCGCCAGCACGAACACCACCAGGTTGATGATGGTCGGGTCTACCGCTGCGCCCATTGGCTAGCCTTTCCTGATCAATTCGCCCTGCAACGTCGCCAGGGTGCCGCTTACCAGCTCGTCTTCCCGATTCAGCTTGAACTCGCCGCTTTTCGGGTCGAGCATCAGCGCGAGGAAGTTGTAGACGTTGCGCGCATACAGCGCCGAGGCGTCGCCCGGCACGCTCGCCGGCAGGTTCTCCAGCCCGATCAGCTTGACGCCGTGCTTCACGACGATGCTTCCGCGCTCGATACCCTCGACGTTGCCGCCCTGCTCTACCGCCAGGTCGACGATCACCGCCCCCGGTTTCATCGCCTTGAGCGTGGCTTCTTTTATCAGTACCGGGGCCGGGCGTCCGGGTATCAGCGCGGTGGTGATCACGACGTCGGCCTGGGTGGCGCGCTGGTGCACCGCCTCGCCCTGCCGGCGCATCCAGTCGGCTGGCATGGGACGCGCATAGCCGCCCTTGCCCTCGGCAATCTCGCGTTCCTCGTCGGTGAGGTAGGGTACATCGACGAACTTTGCGCCCAGCGATTCGATCTGCTCCTTCACCGCCGGCCGCACGTCGGAGGCCTCGATCACCGCGCCCAGGCGCTTGGCGGTGGCGATTGCCTGCAGCCCGGCGACCCCGGCGCCCAGGACCAGCACGCGTGCCGCCTTCACCGTGCCGGCCGCGGTCATCAGCATCGGGAAGTACTTGCCGATCTCGGCCGCCGCCAGAATCACCGCCTTGTAGCCCGCAATGTTGGCCTGCGAGGACAGCACGTCCATCGCCTGGCCTCGCGAGATGGTGCGCGGCAGGAGCTCGAGGGCGAAGCCGGTAACGCCGCGCCGGGCGAGCGCCTCGAGTGACTCTTTGCTGTAAGGATCGAGCAGGCCGATGAGCACGGTGCCGCTTTTCAGGAGCTCGGGCTGCGGGCTGCGTACCGCGAGCACGATGTCCGCATCGCAGGCTTCCTGCGCGGAGGAAACGATCCTCGCACCCGCCGCCTCGTAGTGCGCGTCGGGAATGCTCGCGCGGGCGCCTGCGCCCGCCTGCACGCGCACCTCGTTCTTCGCCGCGAGCTTCTTGACCGTCTCCGGGGTCGCGGCAACACGAGTTTCACCTGCGCGGGTTTCGGCAGGCACGCCGACTCTCATCGATAGCTCTCCTGGGGTCGGGCGAAATTCTACCGCGGGGCGCGCCGCAGCGAACGCTCGGCCAGCTCGAACAGGGCGTGCACCGCAAGCGCGAGCGCCGCGGCGGGCAGCGCCCCGGCGAGCAGCACATCGTGGTCGTTGACCGCCAGGCCCTGCACGATGCGCTCGCCCAGGCCGCCGGCGCCGATGAACGCGGCGATGGTGGCCGTGCCGACGCTGATGACCGCTGAGACCTTTATGCCGGCCATCACCGTCGGCGCAGCGAGCGGCAGCTCGATGTTCCAGAGCACGGCTGAGCGCCGCAGCCCCAGTGCAGTAGCCGCGTCGATGAGCGCGCCCGGCACTTGGCCCAGGCCGGCGTGGGTATTGCGCGTGATCGGCAGCAGCGCGTAGAGGAACAGCGCGATCAGCGCCGGCCACGCGCCGATGCTGCCGGTGAGCGGAATCAGGATCGCGAGCAGCGCAAGCGACGGCACCGTCTGGATCAAGCCGCAAGCCACCAGCACCGGCTGGGCCAGCGCCCTGCACCGTGCCGCGACGATGCCCAGCGGCACGCCGACCAGCGTGGCCCCGGCGAGCGAGCCGAACACCAGCCAAAGGTGCTGCGCGAGCAGCCGCCCCAGGTCGGGAGCAACAATTTTCGACCACAGCGCATGCCTGGATCCTTCAGCTTCGCCCAGGAATTCGGCCGCCACTTGCGCGAACGGCACGCCGTCGAGCTCCGCGCGCGCATTGAGGCCCACCATGGTCGCGTTGTCTATGTTGAGCTTTGCGAACGCCTGGAATGCCGCGGGAAAGCGCGCCGGCGCCTCGATGCGGTGCAACAGGACCGCTTCGTACGAGGGAAAGAAGCCGCGGTCGTCCTCGAGCACGCGGATGCGGTAGCGCTCGATCTTCGCGTCGGTCGAGTAGACGTCGATCACGTCCAGCTCCCCCGCCGCGAGCGCCTCGTAGGCGAGGCCATGGTCCAGCGCGCGCGGCCGGTGCGGCAGCCCGTAGGCATCGCGCAAGCCGGGCCAGCCATCCTGGCGCCCGAGGAACTCATGCGACAGTCCGATGCGCAGCTCGGGCCGCCTCGCAAGCTCCGAAATGGATTGCATGGCGAGGCGCGTGCCCAGCGCGTAACGGTTGTCGAAACCGAGCGGCTGCGACGCCGCCAGGCCGAGGGGCCGCAGGCGCCGGTTGAGCTCCGCCAGCTCGAGGCTTTGCTCCACCTTGAGAATCTCGCGCGCGATGGTGCCGGTGTATTCGGGATAGACGTCGACCGCGCCGCTGCGCAGCGCCTCGTACAGGATCGCGGTGTTTCCCATGCCGGGCCGGTGCTCGCCGCCGGCGAGCCGTGCCAGGACCTCACCGAGAATATAGGACTCGGTAAAGCGCTTGGAGCCGACCGTCAGCGTCGCCGCCGCCTGCGCAGCGCACGCGGCCACGGCGAGCAGCAACGCGGCGCTCAGGCGGCCCGGTCCCACCTCGCACCGCCTTCCGTGCCAAGGAACTGCAAGGCGGCGAGCCTGGCGTACAGGCCGCCCTCGCGCAGGAGCTCGGCATGCGTGCCCTGCGCGGCGAGCCGCCCGCGCTCCAGCACCACGATGCGGTCGGCGTGCTGCACCGTGGCGAGGCGGTGGGCGATGGCGAGCGTGGTGCGCCCCTGCTCCAGCGCCTCGAGCGCCCGCTGCACCGTGCGCTCGCTCTCGGCATCCAGCGCGCTGGTCGCCTCGTCGAGCAGCAGGATCGGCCGGTCGGCGAGCAGCGCCCGCGCGATCGAAAGCCGCTGCCGCTGACCGCCGGAAAGCGTGACGCCGCGCTCGCCGATCGGCGTGTCCAAGCCCTGCGGCAGGCGCTCGATGAACTCGAGCGCGAACGCCTTCTCGCATGCCGCCAGCACCTCCTCGCGCGCAGCCTGCGGCCGCGCATAGCGCACGTTCTCCAGCACGCTCGAGGCGAACAGCACCGGCTCCTGCGGCACCACTGCGATCAGGCGCCGCAGGGCCCGCGGATCCATGGATTTCAGCTCGACGCCGCCGACGCGGATGGCGCCTTCCTGCGGGTCGTAAAAGCGCAGGAGCAGCGCGAACACCGTCGACTTGCCGGCGCCGGACGGACCGACCAGCGCGATGCGCTCGCCCGGTGCAACGCGCAGGCTGAAGCGCTGCAGTGCAGGTGCATCCGGCCGGGCCGGATAGGCAAAGCCCACCTGGTCGAAGACTATCTCGAGCAGGCGAGCCGCGGGCGGGGCCGCGGGCACGGGCGGCGCGACGATGCGCGGCGGCGTCTCGAGCAGCTCCAGAAGCCGCTCGGTGGCCCCGGCGGCGCGCTGCAGCTCGCCCCAGACCTCGGACACCGTTCCGGCGCCGCTCGCCACCACCGAAGCGTAGAAAACGAACGCGGCGAGCTCCCCGGCCGACAGGTGCCCGGCAAGCACGTCGTGCCCGCCGATCCAGAGGATGATGCCGACCGCGCTGAACGCGATGAGCATGACCGAGGAGATGAGGAAGGCCTTCTGCCGTACCCGGCTCACGCCCGCGCGGCAAGCCGCCTCGGCGTGGCGCGCGAAGCTCGCACGATCCGCGTCTTCGTGCACGTAAGCCTGCACGGTGCGCACCCGTGCACCGCTTCGTCGATGTAGGAGGAGACTTCGGCCACGCGATCCTGGCCGTCGCGCGACAGGCGGCGCACGCGCCGCCCCAGCACCAGGATCGGGATCAGCGTCGCCGGCACGCCGACCACGACGAGCAGCGCCAGCTTCCAGCTGGTGACGAACAGCATGACCGCGGCGCCCGCCATCATCAGCGCGTTGCGCACGAACATGGAGAGGCCGTAGCCGATCACCTGCTGCAGCAGCGTGGCGTCGTTGGTGAGGCGCGACACCACTTCGCCGGTGCGCGTCGCCTCGAAGAACGCCGGCTCGAGGCCCATCACATGGTCGAATACCGCGCGGCGCAGGTCGGCGACCACGCGCTCGCCGGTGGTCATCATCAGGAAGAAGCGGAACCAGGTGGCGACGGCGAGCGTAGCCGCAACGGCGATCAGCGCGGCAAGCGCCTGGTCCAGCAGGCGCGGGTCGCCGCTGCCGAAGCCGCCGTCCACCACGTAGCGCAGGCCCTGCCCCAGCGCCAGCACGCAGCCCGCGGCGAACAGCAGCGCCACCATCGCGGCCGCGATGCGCAGGCGGTACGGCAGGAGAAAGCGCCCGAGGCGAGCGAGCGCGGCGCTACGCGTCGACACGCTCCACTTGCACGCGGCAATCGTAGAAGGTGGCGCCGTGGCCCAGGTCGGCGGTGCGCTGCGAGGTGACGTTGTTCGCGTTGCAGCCGTCGCGCGAGTGCTTTTTCCACCACACGGAAGGCGCCACCACCACGCCGCGGCGCGGCTTGCCGTTGACGCGCGCCCTGAGCGTATAGCCGCCCCGGTCGTTGAATACGCGTACCCGGTCGCCATCGCGGATGGCTCGCGCCGCCGCGTCCTGCGGATGCATGTCGAGATGCGGCTCACGCTCGAATTCGCGAAAGCGCGCCAGGTTGGCGAAGGTGGAATTGAGGAAATGGCGGGCGGGCGGCGACAGGAACGCGAGCGGATAGCGCTGCGCGAGCGCTTCGTCGGCTGCCTCGGCCGGCGGATTGAAGAACGGAAGCGGGTCTATGCCCTGCTTCTCCAGCCAGCCGCTGTGCAGCTCGCACTTGCCCGACGGAGTGGGAAAGCCGCCGGCGGCGAAGGGGGCGAAGCGCTGCGGCAGGTCCAGCCGTTCCCATCCGCTTTTTCTCAGCGACTCAAAATTCGCCGTGGAGCCGAGCGCGGTGCGGCAGATGTCCTCGTCGGAGTCGCGAAAGCACGGCTCGTCGAAGCCCATGCGCGCCGCGAGACGGCGGAACACTTCGGAGTTCGGCAGCGACTCGCCCAGCGGCGCAATCGCGGCATTGTTGGCGAGCACGTAGAGATGGCCGTAGGACTTGTGGACGTCGACGTGCTCGAGCTGGGTAGTCGCCGGCAGCACGATATCGGCATAGTCGGCGGTATCGGTCTGAAAATGATCCATCACCACCGTGAACAGGTCCTCGCGCGAGAATCCCGCGAGCACCTTGTCGGATTCCGGGCACACGGCGACGGGGTTGTTGTTGTAGACGATCACGGCGCGTACCGGCGGACGCGCAGCCGTGAGCGCATCGCCGAGCTTGGCATGGTTGATTACGCGCGGGCGCCGGGCGCCGAGCAGGTCCGGACGCTCGAGCGCGGCATGGTCGAACTTGTAGAAATCCGCGGTGGTCAGCACGATGCCGCCGGCGGCGTCGCGCCACGCGCCGACAAGGGCGGGCAGGCATGCGATGGTGCGGGCGGCGATGCCGCCGCCCGCGTGGCGCTGCATGCCGTAATTCAGGCGGATGGCCGCCGGGCCGATCGTGCCGTAGTCGCGCGCAAGCTGCACCACCTCGTCCACCGGGATGCCGCAGGTGCGCGCGGCCCATTCGGGGGGGTGCTGTTGCAGCACTCTGGCCTTGAGAGCTTCATAACCGACCGTGTAGTTGGCCACGTAATCCTGGTCGATCAGGCCCTCGCTGATCAGCACGTGCATCATGCCCAGCGCGAGCGCACCGTCGGTGCCGGGCAGCAGCGCGATGTGCTGGCTGCATTTCTCGGCCGACAGACTGCGGTAGGGATCGATGGCCACCACCTTGGCGCCGCGCCGCTTCGCCTCCTGCACGCGCGACCACAAATGCAGGTTGGACACCACCGGATTGGCGCCCCACAGCAGGATGAGCTTGGCCTCGTCGAAGCGCTCCGGGTCCATGCCGACCGAGCCCCCGAGCGTCGCCTTCATGCCGTGCTTGCCGGCGCTCGAGCACAGGGTGCGATCGAGCAGCGTCGCGCCCAGGCGATGGAAGAAACGCCGGTCCATCGAGCTGTACTGCACCATGCCCATGGTGCCGGCATAGCTGCACGGAAGGATGGACTCGGGGTCTTCAGCCGCAAGCTGACCCAGCCGCCGCGCGATTTCGTCCAGCGCCTCGTCCCAGGAGATGCGCTTGAACCTGCCCTGCCCTTTCCGTCCGGTCCGCTTAAGCGGGAATTGCAAACGCTCGGGCGAGTAGGTGCGCTCCAGATAGTGGGCGACCTTGGTGCACAGCGTGCCGTCGGTGAACGGCATGGAAGGATCGCCCTGGATCTTGGTGGCGACGCCGTCTTGCACCGTGACGAGCATGGCGCAGGTGTCCGGGCAGTCGTGCGGGCAGGCGGTGCGGACGACCTCGGTGCTCATACGGACATTCTATCGAGAAGCTCGATCCAGTGATGCACCGGGACGCGCGCCTCGGCCTGCAGGTGGCTCAGGCAGCCGATGTTGGCGGTGGCGATGCACTCGGGCCGGCCTTCCTGCAGCGCATCCAGCTTGCGCGTGCGCAGCTCGGCGGCGATCGGCGGATGCAGCAGCGAGTAGGTGCCCGCCGAGCCGCAGCACAGGTGGGCGTCCTGGACATCTACCAGCTCGAAGCCGGCGCGCGCGAGGCGCGCCTCCACCATGCCGCGGACCTGCTGGCCGTGCTGCAGGGTGCACGGCGACTGGAAGGCCACGCGGCCGCGCGCGCCGCCCGCGGCCACCGCCTCCAGTGGCAGCACCTCGCACAGGTCCTTGGCGAGCGCCGCGATCCGCGCCGCCTTTTCGCGATACTGCCCATCCTGCGCAAGCAGGTGGCCGTAGTCCTTGAGCGTGACACCGCAGCCGCTGGCCGTGGCGACGATCGCCTCCACCTCGCCGCGCTCGACCATCGGCCACCAGGCGTCAATCAGCCTGCGCATGTCGTCTCGCCCCGCCTCCTGGTAGTTCAGGTGAAAGCGCAGCGCGCCGCAGCAGCCCGCGCCTGGCGCCTCGATTAGCGAGATGCCGCAGCGGTCGAGCACGCGCGCCGCCGCCGCGTTGATGTTCGGCGCAAGCGCCGGCTGCACGCAGCCGGCAAGGACCAGCATCTTGCGCGCGTGCCGCGCCGCCGGCCACTCGCTCGAAGGTGCGTCTTTCCGCGGGACCTTGCGCTCCAGCGCAGCGGGCAGCAGTGGCCGCAGCAGCCTTCCCAGGCCAAGAAGGAATTCGAACAACGCGGTGCGCGGCAATGCGAACGCCAGCAACCCGCGCTGCAAACGGTCCAGCGGCGCTCGCGGCGCCCGCTCCTCGACCACAGCGCGCCCGATGTCGACCAGGCGACCGTAGCGGACACCCGAAGGGCAGGTGCTCTCGCAGGCGCGGCAGGTGAGGCAGCGGTCCAGATGCAAACGGGTTTTCCCGCTTACCGGCGCGCCTTCCAGCGCGCGCTTCATGAGATAGATTCGGCCGCGCGGGCTGTCCAGATCGTCGCCCAAAACCTGATAGGTCGGGCAGGTGGCCGTGCAGAAGCCGCAATGCACGCATTTGCGCAGGATTTCCTCCGCCTCGCGCCCCTCGGCGGTGTCGCGGATGAAGTCGGCAAGCTGGGTTTGCATGCGCCGCTATACTTTTCGCATGGAGCTGCTTTTCTGGGTGCTGCTCGCGGCCGGGGCCGCGGGCGCCGTGGTGTGGCTGCGCATCTGGCGGCGCCGCCAGGCCGAGCGCGAGCAGGCC
>DATACE010000270.1:0-1716 GCA_036259215.1 Burkholderiales bacterium
GACCCGGCGAGCGGCCGGGTCGACGATCTCGGGATAGAAGTGGTCCTCCCAGATGGTGAGGCCGTCCTTGGTCTCGACGCATTCCTGCGCCACGCCCGGCCCCATCACTTCGGACAGGCCGTAGATATCGATGGCCTCGAGGCTCAGCCTGTCCTCGATATTTTTTGTCATCTGGTCAGTCCACGGCTCGGCCCCGAAAATCCCCACCCTCAGGGAGGTCTTGCGCGGATCCACGCCCTGCCGTTCCATCTCGTCGGCGATTGCCAGCATGTAGCTCGGCGTCACCATGATCACCTGCGGCTGGAAGTCCTGGATCAGCTGCACCTGGCGCTCGGTCATGCCGCCGCCCAGCGGGATCACCGCGAGCCCCAGGCGCTCGGCGCCGTAGTGCGCGCCCAGGCCGCCGGTGAACAGGCCGTAGCCGTAGGCGACGTGCACCTTGTCGCCCGGGCGCGCGCCCGCGGCGCGGATCGAGCGCGCCATCACGTGCGTCCAGGTGTCGATGTCCTTCGCCGTGTAGCCCACCACGGTGGGCTTGCCGGTCGTGCCCGACGAGGCGTGGATGCGCACCACCTTGTCCATCGGCACGGCGAACATGCCGAAAGGATAGGTCTCGCGCAGGTCGGCCTTGCTGGTGAACGGGAACTTCGCCAGGTCCTCGAGCCGGCGGCAGTCCTGCGGCTTCACGCCGGCGGCATCGAACTTCCTGCGGTAGTGCGGCACGTGGTCGTAGCTATGCTGCAGGGACCATTGCAGGCGTTCCAGCTGCAGCGCCCTCAGCTCGTCACCCGAAGCTTTCTCGATAGGCTCCAGTGGGAAGGCCTTCATTCGATCCATGTCCCCCTGACGATCGCCGACTCGCCGCGGAAGAGGGCAATGGTCTCGCCCTTGGGATTCACGATGCGCTGCGCCTGGCTCACTTGCCCTTGTACTCCGGCTTGCGCTTTTGCATGAAGGCGGCGACCCCCTCGCGGTAGTCCTGCGTCAGCCCGGCCTCGCGCTGCAGGTCGCGCTCGAGGTCGAGCTGCGCGTCCAGCGAGTTGCCCCACGAGGCGTTGAGCGCCTTTTTCACCAGGCCGTAGCCGCGCGTGGGACCGGCCGCCAGCGCTTGCGCAATCTCAAGAGACTTCTGGGTTAGCTCGTTGTCTTCGACGACTTTCCAGATGAGGCCCCACTGCTCGGCGTGCTCCGCGGAAATGGTCTCGCCCAGCAGCGCGAGGCCCATGGCGCGGGCGCTGCCGGCCAGCCGCGGCAGGAACCAGGTGCCGCCGGAGTCGGGCACTAGTCCCAGGCGCGAGAACGACTGCACGAAGCTCGCCGAGCGCGCCGCGATCACCAGGTCGCAGGCGAAAGCGATATTGGCGCCGGCGCCCGCGGCCACGCCGTTCACCGCGCACACGATCGGCTTGGGCAGCTCGCGCATGCGGCGCACGAGGGGGTTGTAGTTGGAGCCGAGCGACACCGCCAGGTCGATTGGCGCCGCCCCCGGGCTGACGTCGCGCTCGGACAGATCCTGCCCGGCGCAGAACCCGCGCCCGGCGCCCGTGAGCAGCACCGCGCGAATCTGCGCCTCGTCCGCCGCCCGCTCGAACGCCTCGCGCAGCAGCTTGTGCATCTCCGGGATGAAGCTGTTCAGCTTTTCCGGGCGGTTGAGCGTGATGGAGAGGACGCCAGCGTCGAGGGAAGTAAGGACCGAGGACATGCGAAAAGCTTACC
>DATACE010000271.1:0-14375 GCA_036259215.1 Burkholderiales bacterium
TACCTCAACAACACCCTCGATACCGTGTGGCTCGAGCAGTAACGCCGTAGCGATGGCGTACTACATCCTCAAGCGGCTGTTGGCGATGATCCCAACGCTGCTTGGGGTGGCGGTGCTGATCTTCGTGCTGTTGCGCGTCGTGCCGGGCGACGTGGTCGAGGCGCGCTACCTGACGCAGGGCAGCCAGTTCCAGTCGCAGGACCTGATGGATCAGGAGCGCAGGAAGCTCGGCCTCGACCAGCCGCTATGGAAGCAGTTCACCACGTGGATGGCCGGGCTCGCGCGCCTGGACTTCGGGGTGTCCATGTGGACCGGAGCGCCGATCACCGAGGAGATCAAGCTGCGCTTCGCGCTTTCGCTGCAGCTCGCGATCATGGCAAGCCTCCTCGCGCAGCTGCTGGCGATTCCGCTCGGCATCCTTGCCGCGGTGAAGCAGGACACCTGGGTCGACTATGCGGTGCGCGTGTTCTCGATCGCCGGGCTGGCGACGCCCTCGTTCTGGCTCGGGATCATGATGATCCTCACCATGCTCATCGTATTCAAATGGGTGCCGCCGATGGTGTTTACGCCGCTCTGGGTGAATCCCTGGGAAAACCTGGCGCAGCTCATCTGGCCGGCGCTGGCGGTGGGTTACCGCTATTCCGCAGTCGGCACGCGCATGATGCGCTCGGCGATGCTGGAAGTGCTGCGCGAGGACTACATCCGCACCGCGCGCGCCAAGGGCCTGTGGCTGAAGCTGATCCTGTCACGCCATGCGCTGAAGAACGCCATCCTGCCGGTGCTTACCGTGATGAGCCTGGAGTTCGCGTTCCTGCTCGGCGGCCTGGTGGTCACCGAGCAGGTGTTCAACCTGAACGGGCTCGGGATGCTGTTCGTCGACGCCATCTCGCACCGCGACTACACGCTGGTGCAAGCGCTGGTCATGCTCGTCGCGACCTTCTTCCTGCTGATCAATTTCTTCGTCGACATCGCGTACGCGTGGATCGATCCGCGCATCCGATACCGCTAACCCGGAGGCTCGCGCCATGGCCGCTACGCCGCAGACGCTCGACGAACTGACCCGCCGCCCGCCCGCGCGCGCCCGCTGGGTTGCCGCGATCGTCGATTTCGTGCGCCATCGTCCGCTCGGGGCCGTCGGCGCGGTGCTCATCCTCTTCATGGTAGCGATGGCGGCGACCGCGGGGCTTATCGCGCCGTACAACCCGGTAGAGAATGACTACACCGCCATGCTGGCCGCGCCAAGCAGCGAGCACTGGTTGGGGACGGACGCGCATGGGCGCGACGTGCTGACGCGCATCCTCTATGGCTCGCGTACCGCGCTGATGGTCGGGCTGGGCGCCTCGATTCTCGGCGCAACCTTCGGCTCGCTGATAGGCGTGGGTAGCGCTTACTTCGGCGGCCGGGTGGACCTGATCGTGCAGCGGGTCATGGATGTCTTCTTTGCCTTCCCGGTGATCATCCTCGCCCTCGCCGTGGTTGCGGTGCTCGGGACGGGCGCCGGCAACGTCATCCTGGCCATCGCGGCACCGATGATTCCGCGCTGCGCGCGCGTGGTGCGCTCCAGCGCCCTGGCGGTGCGCGAGATGCCGTACATCGATGCGGCGCGCGCGTCCGGGTATGGGCACCGGCGCATCATTCTGCGGCACATGCTGCCGAACGTCATGGCGCCCATCCTCATCATGGCGACCGCGTTCCTCGGCGAGGCGATCCTGCTCGAGGCCTCGCTTTCCTTCCTGGGCCTGGGCGTGCAGGAGCCGACTGCCGCGTGGGGGCTGATGCTCCGCGGTGCCGCGGTCGAGTTCGCCGAGACGGCGCCGTGGATGGCGATTTTCCCGGGCCTCGCGATCAGCATGGCCGTATTCGGCTTCAATCTCTTCGGCGACTCGCTGCGCGACGCGCTCGACCCCCGGCTGCGCACGCAGTAGACGGGGCAGGGGCGGCGGCAGTAAGCCCGGCGGCCGGGCTGCTATCATCGCGGCCCACCCGTATCCTCCAGAGGAACCTCATGAAGAGAATGATGCAGTTCGTCCTGCCTCTCGCTGCGGCCTGCGCGCTTGCGGTGCCAGGCATCTCCGCCCACGCGCAGGCCTGGCCGCAGAAGCCGATGATCTTCCTGAACCCGTTTCCCGCCGGCGGCGGCACGGATACCTTCGCCCGGCCGATCGCCGCCAAGCTCAGCCAGTCGCTTGGCCAGCAGGCGCTGATCGAGAACCAGGGCGGCGCCGGCGGCACGGTGGGGGCCGCCAACGCGGCCAAGCGCTCGCCCGACGGCTACAACTGGTTTTTCGGCGCGGTTCACCACACGATCGCGGAAAGCCTGTACGCGCGCCTGCCTTACAACCTGGAGCGCGACTTCGAGCCGGTCACGGTCGCGGCTTTCGTGCCCAACGTCGTGGTGGTGCATCCGAAGCACAAAGACACCCTCAAGACGCTGAAGGATTTGATCGATTACGCAAAGGCAAATCCCGACAAGCTGAATTACGGCTCGGCGGGCAGCGGTACCACGCACCACCTGTCGGTCGAGCTCTTCAAGACCATGACCGGGACCAAGCTGGTGCACGTGCCTTACAAGGGCGCCGGCCCCCTGATGGTCGATCTCCTTGCCGGCCAGGTCGACCTCGCCTTCGATGGCATGGGAACCTCGGCCGGGCAGATCAAAGGCGGTCGGCTGATCCCGCTCGCCATCACGAGCGCCAACCGCAACCCGGTGCTGCCCAACGTGCCGACGGTCCAGGAGGCCGGCGTGCCGGGCTACGAGGTGCGCACCTGGTACGGCATCTGGGCGATACGCGGGACGCCGCCGGAGATCAAGCAGCGCATGTACAAGGCGATCGTGGCGGCCATGGAGCAGCCCGACCTGAAGCGCATCTGGGCCGAGCAGGGCGCCGACGCGGGCGGCATGCCGCCCGGCGAGATGGAGCAGCTGGTGAAAAGCGAAATCGCCAAGTGGGCCAAGGTCGTGAAGGACGCAGGCGCCAAAGTGGACAACTGAGCGGGTTTTTCTAGATCACCTGCTCGGCGCGCAGCGCGGCGATTTGCGCCTCGCTCTTGCCGAGCAGGCCGCGCAGCACCTCCTCGGTGTGCTCGCCCAGCAGCGGCGGCGCCTGACGGTACTCGAGCGGCGTCGCGGAAAACCGCATCGGGCTGGCCACCATGGGCACCATAGCGCCGGCGGCGTGCTTGAGCTCGATGCGCACGCCGCGGGCTTTCACCTGCGGCTCCTCGAACACCTGCGCGAGGTCGTTGATGGGCCCGTTGGGCACGCCGGCGGCGTCGAGCAGCTCCAGCCATTCGCGCGTGCTGCGCCTGCGGAATACCTCGGCCAGCAGCCGCGTGAGCTCCGTGCGGTTTTCGACGCGCTTGCCGTTGGTGGCGAAGCGCGCATCGTCGGCGAGCTCGCTGCAGCCGGCGGCGACGCAAAACTTGCGGTACAGGTTGTCGTTGCCGCAGGCGATGATGACGTCGCCGTCCGATGTGCGGAAGGGCTGGTAGGGCACGATATTGGGATGCAGGTTGCCGATGCGCTTGGGCGGTACGCCCGTGGCAAGGTAGTTGGTGTTCTGGTAGGCGAGCAGGGCAATCTGCGAATCGAGCAGCGCAAGGTCAAGGTGCTGGCCCGCGCCGGTCTGTGCCCGGTGCGCGAGCGCCGCGCAAATGGCGATCGAGGCGTACATGCCGGTAATGATGTCGGCCACCGGGACGCCCGCGCGCTGCGGTCCGGCGTCCGGCTCGCCGGTGACGCTCATCATCCCGCCCATGCCCTGGATCATGAAATCGTACCCGGGCCGCTCGCGGTAGGGCCCGCTGTGGCCGAACCCGGTAAGCGAGCAATAGATCAGCTTGGGGTTTATCTCACGCAGGTCGTCGTAGCCGAGGCTGTAGCGCGCAAGGTCGCCGTACTTGTAGTTCTCGATCAGGACGTCGCTGGTGGCGGCGAGCTCGCGCACCAGGGCCTGGCCTTGCGGCGCCGCAATATTGACGGTGATGGATTTCTTGCCGCGGTTGGCCGAGGTGAAATAGGCGGAATCCTTGGTATCGCGTCCTTGCCCGTCCTTCACCCACGGCGGGCCGAAGGCGCGCGAGTCGTCGCCCGCGCCCGGACGCTCTACTTTGATCACCTCGGCGCCCAGGTCGGCCAGGTTCTGGCCGGCCCAGGGGCCGGCCAGCACGCGCGACAGATCCAGGACGCGGACATGCGACAACGGGCCCGTCATGGGATGCGCCTTCCGAACGGAAAACGCGATTCTAGCTACTTGACGGTGATGTCGTTGTGAACCGTGCGCACGCCCTTGACCGCTGCCGTTACGCGGCCGGCGCGCGAGGCGACGCTGGGCGTGTCGACGAAGCCCTTCAGCAGGACACGGCCTTCATAGGTTTCGATGGCGATCCCCTTGGACGGGATCTGCCGGTCGGCCAGCAGCGCCGCCCTTACGCGCGCGGTAATGCCCGAATCCTGCGCCATGCGCTGGCGGTTGTCCTTCAGCGCCGCGGCGTATTCGGTGTCCGAGAGCAAGCCGTCCTTGTCGGCGTCGAAGGCGGCAAAGCGCTTACGGATCTCGGGGCCGGCCAGCGCCTCGATGCGGCTGATCGAGCCGTCGGCGTTGCGATCCAGAGCGATGAATCCTTCTTGCGGCAGCGCAGCCGCGCTCCACAGCATCATCACCCCTGGCAGAATCAGCGCTCGCATAGCTTGCTCGCGTCTACTATAGAGCCGCTATCCTTTTCTCCTAATGAACTACCTCATGAGCCGCCATGATCAGGCACGTCGTACTCTGGCGACTGAAACCGGGAAGCGGTGACGCCGCGCGCATCATTCGCGACGCCCTGCAAGCTCAGCGCGGACGCATCCCCGGCCTGGTTGCCGTGGAAGTCGGAAAAAACTTCGGGACCTCGCGCCGCTCGGTCGACCTGGCGCTGATCTGCGATTTCGAGTCGCGCGAGGCGCTGGCCGGCTATCACCGCCATCCCGCGCACCTCGAGACCCGCGCCATCGTGGATCCCCTCATCGTGGACCACTGGATCGTGGATTACGAGCTTTAGGGTCTCACCAGAAGCCCGCCAGCATGCGCGCGGCAACGGCGTAGAGCAGCACGGCAAAGACGATGCGCAGACGCTTGACCGGCAGCCTGTGCGCCACCCGCGCGCCCCACGGCGCGGCGAGCATGCTGGCCGCCGCGACCAGGACCAGCGCCGGCAGGTAAACGTAGCCCACGCTCGACGCGGGTAGCCCCTGCGCAAACAGGCCCTGCACGATATAGCCGGCCGTTCCGGCCATAGCGATGGGCAGGCCGACGGCGGCGGCGGTGCCTATGGCGCGGCGCAGCGGCACGCTGCACCACGCCAGGAACGGAATGCATAAGAACGCGCCGCCTGCAGCCAGCAGGCTGGAAACGCCGCCGATCGCGGCGCCCGCGGCAAACAGCCCGGGTGTTCCGGGCAGCTCCCGCGTGTTCCTTGGCCGCAGGTCGAACAGAATCTGGGTTGCTGCGTAGAACACCAGCGCGGTGAAGATCAGCGCCAGGGGTCGTGTAGGGATGAAACCGGCAAGCAGGGCGGCGCAGAAGGAGCCGGTGAGGATGCCCGGCGCGATGGCGCGCGCGATGCTCCAGTCGACCGCGCCGTGCGCATGGTGCGCACGCATGCTCGAAATGGAGGTGAACATGATGGTCGCCATGGCGGTGGCGAGCGCGATATGCAGGATGTGGTCGGCGGGCAGGCCTTGCGCGGTGAAGACCAGCACGAGCAGCGGTACCATCACGGCGCCGCCGCCGATGCCAAGCAGGCCGGCAAAGAAGCCGACCGCCGCTCCGATGGCCACGTAGGCGAGCCACCACTGCATCAGGCCTCGGCCAGCAGGTGCGCCGCGAGCTCGGCAAAGCCCGCTCCCGATTCGGCTCGCGTAACGAACTTCGGCTGCAGGCCGAAAAACCGCCGCACGTTGGCCACGCCCACCGAGTGGTCGAAGTAGGAAAACATGGCGGCGTCGTTGGGCGAATCCCCGGCAAACGCGACCGTGCGGTTGACTTGCTGCAGATCGAGCCCGAGGCGCTCCGCGAAAAGCAATCGCGTCGTCGCAAGCTTGTCGTAGTCGCCGAACCAGCCGTTGACGTGGATAGAGCTCACCCGGGCGGTCAGGCCAGCCGAGCGCATGAGCGCGGCGATGCGCTCGGCCGCTTCGAGCGGCAGCGGCGGGACGTCTTCGCAGAAGTCGATGGCGAGGTCCGTCTCGCGATACGGCTGGTCCGAGGCCAGCGCGACGCCGGGCACCTCCTTTAGGATGCTCGCCGCCACGCGCTCGAGCAGCGCACGGTTGCGCGCGCGCGTGGCCGCGTCGTGGATAAACCGGTGGTGCAGCCGCCCGTCGGCGAACCAGAAATAGAAGGCGCCGTTCTCCCCCACCACCGCGTCCACCGGCCACATGCGCGCGATATGGTCGCACCATCCCGCAGGCCGGCCCGTCACGGGAATGACGCGCTTTCCGGCCTGTTGCAGCCGCTCGAGTGCGCTGTAAGCCTGTGCGGTGAGCTTTCCTGCGGTGGTGAGCGTCTCGTCGATATCGACCAGCACTGCCTCGATGGCGCTCGCGTCGAGCTCGGCGAGCGGCCTCATGCGCCCACGGCCGTGCGGATGCGTGCCTGCTCGCGCTCGGTCAGATGCAGCCCCGCCTTGCTGCGCCGCCATAGCACGTCTTCCGCGCTGCGCGCCCATTCGTGCTCGATGAAGTAACGCACCTCGCGCTCGGTGAGGCCGGCGCCGTAATACTCCCCCAGCTGGCCATCGCCCAGGACCTCGGATCCTGCGCTGCCATGCCGCCGGAATACGCCGCGCAGCACTTCTTCGGGCAGCTTTGAATAGCGCGCGCTCAGGGCGGCAAAAGCCGCGGCGCGATCGGTGAAACTGCTACCCGGAAGGGGCGCTGTCGCGGTCCAGGCGCGACGCGCGCGGGGAAAGTAGCGGGCAAGCCGGTCCATCGCCTGCTCTGCGAGGCGCCGGTAGGTGGTGATCTTGCCGCCGAACACCGAGAGCACTGGCGCTTCGCCGGCATCATCGTCCACTCTCAAGGTGTAGTCGCGGGTCACCGCGGAGGGATTGCGCGAGCCGTCGTCGTAGAGCGGGCGCACGCCGGCGTAACGCCATACCACTTGCGCCGGCCGCAGCGGCTCGGCGAGATAGCGGCTCACAGCGCGACACAGGTAGTCCACCTCCTCCTCCGCGGGCTGCAGCGGCGCCGGCTCTCCTTCGGCGGGTACGTCGGTGGTGCCGATCAGCGTGAAGCGCTCCTCGAACGGGATCATGAATATCACGCGGCGATCCTCATTCTGGAGGATGAAGGCATGCTCGCCCGGATAGAGGCGCGGCACGAGGATATGGCTTCCTCGCACCAGCCGCACCGCGTCGGCGCTGGGCTGCCCGAGGCGCTCGTTCAGCACGCGCTTCACCCAGGGTCCGGCGGCGTTGGCGATGGCGCGCGCGCTGACCCGCTCGCCGCCCGACAGCTCCGCCTGCCAGCCGCCGGCGCTGCGGCGCGCCGACACGCACTGCGTGCGCACACGGATGCGGGCGCCGCGCGCGGCGGCGTCCGCCGCGTTCGCGATCACCAGCCGCGCATCATCCACCCGGCAGTCCGAGAAGGCGAAGCCGTGGCGCAGTTCTGGGCGCAGGTTATGCCGGTAAGGTGACGCGTCCAGCCGCACGGGTTGCGAGCCCGGCAGCAGCGAGCGCCGCGCAAGATGGTCGTAAAGGAACAGGCCCAGGCGGATCATCCAGCGCGGCCGCAGCTCCGGCACGTGGGGCATGATGAAGCGCATAGGCGAGGCGAGGTGCGCGGCGACGCGCAGCAGCACTTCGCGCTCGGCCAGCGCCTCGGCGACCAGGCGGAACTCATACTGCTCGAGGTAGCGCAGCCCGCCGTGGATCAGCTTGGAGGAAGCCGACGACGTGGCGCCCGCCAGGTCGCCCGCCTCCACCAGCAGCACGGACAGGCCTCGCCCGGCGGCGTCGCGGGCGATCCCGGCGCCGTTGATGCCGCCGCCGATGACCAGCAGATCGTAAGCGCCGCCCGGCATGGCGGCGCACTATAGCAAGTAGCGCGGCAAGTACGGCGGAATTACCGCCGCCAGGCTCTCAGGAAGCGCTGACCTTCTTCAACTGCTCGAGCTGCAGCACTTTGACGCGCACGTCCGGCCCGGGCTTTTCGCGCGTCTGCGCCTGCTGCTGCCGCCGCACCCGGTCGAAGGTCCTGCGCACGTCTGTGTCGAAGCTCGGCTTGTACCGGAACGACGAGTCGAGGATGTGTTTCATGGTTTCGCTCCTACGCTGACGGTCCGATTGTTTCAAAGGCCGCACGCCGGCGTTGCGGCCAGGCGTAGTCTCGACGGACTACGCGTCGAAACGAAGCTACAGATGTCCCGGAAGCGCTACTTCCGGCGCAGCTTGCGGATCGCCGCAAGCTGCGCGGCGAGCATGGAAAGCTCGCCTTCCACCGCGGCGATTTCCTGCTTATCCTGCGCTTTGGCGCGCGCCTCCTCGGCGCGCTTGAGCGCCTCGGTCGCCTTGGCTTCGTCCAGGTCGGCCCCGCGGATCGCGGTGTCGGCCAGTACGGTGATCACCTGCGGCTGCACCTCGAGAATGCCGCCGGCCACGAAGATGAGCTGCTCGTCGCCCCCGCCGGCGGGCGTGATGCGCACCGCGCCCGGCCGGATGCGCGTGATAAGCGGCGTGTGACGCGGATAGATGCCCAGCTCGCCCGCCTCGCCCGGCAGGACGACGAACTGCGCCTCGCCGGAGAAGATGGACTCCTCGGCGCTGACCACGTCGACGCGAATGGTGGCGGCCATTTACTTCAGGGTCTTGGCTTTTTCGAAGGCTTCTTCGATCGCGCCCACCATGTAGAAGGCCTGCTCGGGCAAAGCGTCGCATTCGCCGTTGACGATCATCTTGAATCCCTTGATGGTGTCCTTGAGCGAGACGTACTTGCCGGGCGTGCCGGTGAAGTTCTGCGCCACCGTGAACGGCTGCGACAGGAAGCGCTGGATCTTGCGGGCACGCGACACCGCCAGCTTGTCTTCCGGCGACAGCTCGTCCATGCCCAGAATGGCGATGATGTCGCGCAGCTCCTTATAGCGCTGCAGCGTCTGCTGCACCGCGCGGGTGGTGTTGTAGTGGTCTTCGCCGATGGTGTTGGGGTCCACCTGGCGCGAGGTGGAGTCCAGCGGGTCGACCGCGGGATAGATGCCCAGCGAGGCGATATCGCGCGACAGCACCACGGTAGCATCCAGGTGGCCGAAGGTGGTGGCCGGCGAGGGGTCGGTAAGGTCATCGGCCGGCACGTACACCGCCTGGATCGAGGTGATCGAGCCGGTCTTGGTCGAGGTAATGCGCTCCTGCAGGCGGCCCATCTCCTCGGCGAGCGTCGGCTGGTAGCCCACGGCAGAAGGCATGCGGCCGAGCAGCGCGGAGACCTCGGTTCCGGCCAGCGTGAAGCGGTAGATGTTGTCCACGAAAAACAGGATGTCGCGGCCCTCGTCGCGGAAGCTTTCGGCCATGGAAAGGCCGGTAAGCGCGACACGCAGCCGGTTGCCCGGCGGCTCGTTCATCTGGCCGAACACCATCGCGACCTTGGACTCCTCCAGGTTGTCGAGCTTGACTACGCCCGCCTCGATCATCTCGTGGTAGAAGTCGTTGCCCTCGCGCGTGCGCTCGCCTACGCCGGCGAACACCGACAGGCCCGAGTGCTGGGTGGCGATGTTGTTGATGAGCTCGAGCATGTTCACCGTCTTGCCGACGCCGGCACCGCCGAACAGGCCGATCTTGCCGCCCTTGGCGAAGGGGCAGATGAGGTCGATTACCTTGATGCCGGTCTCGAGCAGCTCGACCGACGGCGAGAGCTCGTCGAATTTCGGCGCCACCTGGTGGATGGAGCGGACCTGGTCCGACTTGATCGGACCGACGTCGTCGATCGGCCGCCCGAGCACGTCCATGATGCGGCCGAGCGTGCCCTTGCCCACCGGCACCGAAATCGGCTTGCCGGTTCCGCTGACTTTCATGCCGCGGCGCAGGCCGTCGGAGGAGCCCAGCGCGATGCAGCGCACCACGCCGTCGCCCAGCTGCTGCTCGACCTCGAAAGTGAGGCCCTTCTCGATCAGGCTGTTTTCCGCTGTGTCCTCGAGGATCAGCGCGTCGTAGATGTTCGGCATGTGCTCGCGCGGGAACTCGATGTCGATCACCGCGCCGATGGATTGAACGATGGTGCCCTGACTTTTCGTGCTAGGTGCCTGTGCCATGGTGTTTCCTTATACGGCGGCCGCGCCGCCGACGATTTCAGACAGTTCCTTGGTGATGCCGGCCTGGCGGTTCTTGTTGTAGATCAGCGTCAGCTCGTCGATCAGCGTGGCGGCGTTGTCGGAAGCCGCCTTCATGGCCACCATGCGCGCCGACTGCTCGGAGGCCATGTTCTCCGACACCGCCTGGTAGATGAGAGCCTCGATGTAGCGCGTCATCACCTGGTCGAGCACCCCGCGCGCTTCCGGCTCGTAGATGTAGTCCCAGACGGTCTCGGGCGCTCCCAGGCGCTCGCCGGCGAGCGGCAGCAGCTGCTCGATGACCGGCTCCTGCTTCATGGTGTTGACGAAGCGGTTATAGGCGAGCATCAGCCGGTCGAAGCGGTCCTGGGTATAGCCGTCCAGCATCACCTTCACCGCGCCGATGAGCTTGTCCATCTGCGGGCGGTCGCCGAGCTGGGTGACGTGCGAGACGATGTTCGCGCCCAGCCGCTGCATGAAGCCCAGGCCCTTGTTGCCGATGGCGCACACCTCGATCTCCTCGCCCTGCGCCTGCCATTCCTTGTACTGCGACAGCACCATGCGCAGCAGGTTGGTGTTGAGCGCGCCGCACAGCCCCTTGTCGGTGGTGATGACGATGATGCCAACGCGCTGGACCGAGTCGCGGTCGACGAGGAACGGATGGCGGTATTCCGGGTTGGCGTGCGAAATGTGCGCCGCCACCGTGCGGATCTTCTCGCCGTACGGGCGGGCATGGCGCATGCGCTCCTGCGCCTTCCTCATCTTCGAGGCCGCCACCATCTCCATGGCCTTGGTGATTTTCCGCGTGTTCTGCACACTGCGGATCTTCACCCTGATTTCCTTGGTCCCGGGCATCAGAAGCTACCGTTTTTCTTCCAGTCCTTGATTGCCTCGTGCAGCGTCTTCTCGTCTTCGGCCGAGAGGTCCTTCTTCTCTTCCATCCTGCCGACCAGCTCGCCGTACTTGCCCTTGACGTAGTCGCGCATCGATTTTTCCGCGGCGAGCGCCTTCTTGACCTCGACATCGTCGAAGTAGCCGTTGTTCACGGCGAACAGGGTGAGCGCCATTTCCCAGACCTGCAGCGGCTGGTACTGCGGCTGCTTCATCAGCTCGGTCACCATGCGGCCTCGCTCGAGCTGCCTGCGCGTGGCCTCGTCCAGGTCGCTCGCAAACTGGGCGAATGCGGCGAGCTCGCGGTACTGCGCGAGCGCGAGGCGCACGCCGCCGCCGGTATCGCGGCGCTTCATGATCTTGGTCTGCGCCGCGCCGCCTACCCGCGACACCGAGACGCCGGCGTTGATGGCCGGGCGGATGCCCGCGTTGAAAAGGTCGGTCTCGAGGAAGATCTGGCCATCGGTGATGGAGATCACGTTGGTGGGCACGAACGCGGTGACGTCGCCCGCCTGCGTCTCGATGACCGGCAGGGCGGTGAGCGAGCCGGTCTTGCCCTTCACCGCACCCTTAGTGAACTTCTCGACGTACTCCGGGTTCACGCGCGCGGCGCGCTCCAGCAGGCGCGAGTGCAGGTAGAACACGTCCCCGGGATACGCCTCCCGCCCGGGCGGGCGGCGCAGCAGCAGGGAAACCTGGCGGTAGGCCCAGGCCTGCTTGGTCAGGTCGTCGTAGATGATGAGCGCGTCCTGCCCGCGGTCGCGGAAGTATTCGCCCATGGTGCAGCCCGAGTACGGCGCGATGTACTGCATTGCCGCCGATTCGGACGCCGAGGCGGCCACCACGATGGTATAGGCCATGGCGCCGTGCTCCTCGAGCTTGCGCACCACGTTGGCGATGGTGGAAGCCTTCTGGCCGATAGCGACGTAGACGCAGAAGAGGTCCTTGCCCTTCTGGTTGATGATCGTGTCCACGGCGACCGCCGTCTTGCCGGTCTGGCGGTCGCCGATGATCAGCTCGCGCTGCCCGCGGCCGATGGGCACCATGGCGTCGATGGCCTTCAGACCGGTCTGCACCGGCTGCGATACCGACTGGCGGGCGATCACGCCCGGGGCGACTTTCTCGATCACGTCAGTGAGCTTGGCGTTGATCGCGCCCTTGCCGTCGATCGGCTGGCCGAGCGAGTTCACCACGCGGCCCAGGAGCTCCGGACCTATCGGCACCGACAGGATCTTGCCGGTGGTCTTGACGACGTCGCCCTCGGTGATATGGGTGTACTCGCCCAGGATCACCGCGCCCACCGAGTCGCGCTCCAGGTTGAGCGCCAGGCCGAAAGTGCTCTTCGGGAACTCCAGCATCTCGCCCTGCATCACGTCCGACAGGCCGTGGATGCGGCAGATGCCGTCGGTCACCGACACCACGGTGCCCTGCGTACGCATCTGCGCGCCGGAGTCGAGGTTCTGGATGCGACTCTTGATGAGTTCGGAGATTTCGGAGGGGTTCAGTTGCATGGATGCTCCTTATGCTTTCAGTGCGGTCTCGAGCGCAGCAAGCTGCGCGCGCGCGGAACCGTCGATGACCTTGTCGCCCAGCATCACCTTCACGCCGCCGATCAGCTCCCCGTCGATGCGCACAGTCGCGCGCACTTTGCGGCCGGTTTTCTTCTCCAGGCGCTGCACCAGGTCGGCAATTTGCGCGTCGGTGAGCTCGAAGGCGGAATGCACTTCAGCTTCCACCACGCCTTCGCGCTCGTTTCTCAACGCCTCGAACTGCGCGCGGATTTCGGGCAGCAGCTCCAGGCGCCTGTTCTCGGCGAGCACGCGCACCAGGTTCTCCGCCTCGCCGGTGAGCTTGCCTCCCAGGATGGCGATGAACAGGCCGGCGACTTGCGCGTCCGAAAGGTTCGGGTCGGCGACGGCGCGCTGCACGCGCTCGTCCTCACCGACGACTGCCAGCGCTCCGAGCATCTCGGACCACCTGGCCAAGGCATTGGCCTGGTCGGCAAGCCTGAAGGCCGCCTCGGCGTAGGGCCTTGCAACGGTGCTGGGCTCAGCCACTCAAAGCTGCCGCTTGATCGATTCGAGGAGGTCGGCGTGCGCCTTGGCATCGACCTCGCGCCGCAGGATGCGCTCCGCGCCGGCGACCGCCAGCGAGGCCACGTGGTCGCGCAGCTGCTCGCGCGCCCGGGTGACTTCCTGCTCGATTTCCGCCTTGGCGGCCGCCTTCTCGCGGCTGCCTTCTTCCTTCGCCGCGCTGCGCGCCTCGTCGACCAGCTGCGCGGCGCGCTTTTCGGCCTGCGCCAGGATCTCCGCGGCGCGCTGGCGCGCCTGCGCTACGGCATCCTCGGCCTGCCGGGTGGAGGTCTCGAGCGAGCGGCGCCCCTGCTCGGCGGCAGCCAGCCCGTCGGCGATGGTTTTCTGGCGCGTCTCGATGGCGCGCAGCATGAAGGGCCAGATGAGCTTGACCGTGAACCAGATGAACGCCGCAAAGACGAGCGCTTGCGCAAACAGCGTCAGATTGATGTTCATGCCGCCCTTTCGCGGATAGGCGCGGTTACTGGAACGCCGTGGCGAGCGGGTTGGCGAACGCGAAGAACATCGCGATGCCCAGGCCGATGATGAACGAGGCGTCGATCAGGCCGAGCAGCAGGAACACCCGCCCCTGCAGCGAGTTGGTGAGCTCCGGCTGGCGCGCCGCCGCTTCCAGGAAGCGGCTGCACATGATCCCCACCCCGATGCAGGCGCCCGCGGCGCCCAGGCCGACCATGAGACCGATGCCGATGCCGGTGTAGGCCTGGACCATCGCCAGCAGCTGTAGTTTTTCCATTTGAGTCGTCCCTTTCTCGAGGTAGGTGGAATCAGTGGTGCTCGTGCGCCATCGCGATATAGACGACGGTCAGCATCATGAAGATGTAGGCCTGCAGCAGCACGATCAGGATGTGGAAGATCGCCCAGCCCAGGCCGAGGATCGAGCCGAAGATGGTGCCGGCGAGCCCGGTGGCGGCCCACATCCAGAGCAGCAGAAACAGGATCTCGCCAGCGTACATGTTGCCGAAGAGGCGCAGCGAATGCGACAGGGTCTTCGACACGTACTCGACCATCTGGAACAGGAAATTCGCCGGCCAAAGCAGGGGGTGGGAGCCGAACGGCGCGCAGAAGAGCTCGTGCAGCCAGCCGCCGAAGC
>DATACE010000272.1:0-5530 GCA_036259215.1 Burkholderiales bacterium
CCCGATCATGAAGCGCGCGCCCTCGCCGTCGATCGCCTCTTCCGCGCGGCGCGTGGAGGTACCGGCCTGCGTGCCGCCGTCGCGCGTGACGTACTTGATCGGCTTGCCCAGGATCTTCATGCCGCGCTCCTCGAGCGCCATGCGCATGCCGCGGTCGTTCAGCGGCCCGACGTCGGCAAAGGCGCCGGTCTGGTCCCACAGGCCCAGGATCACGACTTCCTTGGGCTGGGCGCGGATGATGGCGGGAAAGCCCAGCGCGGCCGTGCCGACGGCGCCGATCTTGAGAAGGTGCCTGCGCTTGAGGTTGCTCATGTTGGTTGTCTCCCTGGGTAAGCTTCAGGCGGCAGCCTACACCGCGGCGCCGCTTAATGCATCAGTCCACCTTCGCGCCGGACGCCTTGATCACCTTGGTCCACTTGGCGATCTCGTTCTTCACGAACGCCGCGAGCTGCTCCGGCGTGCCGCCGACCACCTCGGCGGAGCCCTGGACCGACAGGCGGCTGCGCACCTCGGGTACCTGCAGGATGCGGTTGATCTCGGCATTCAGCTTGGTGACGATGTCGCGCGGCGTGCCGGCCGGCGCGAAGTAGGCCCACCAGGCCACCGCCTCGTAGTCCGGCACGCCGGACTCCTGCATGGTGGGCACGTCGGGAAGCACGGGCAGGCGCTTTGCCCCGGTGACGGCGAGGGGGTGGAGCTTGCCCGCGCGGATGTGCTCGATGATGTCGCCGGCGTTGTTGAACGCCATGTGCGTCTGGCCGCCCAGCATCGCGGTGACCGCCGGCGCGCTGCCTTTGTACGGGATGTGCGTGAGCTTGATGTTCATGGCGCTCGCGAACATCTCGGCCGCAAGGTGCGGCGAGGTGCCGGTGCCGTTGGACGCATAGTTGAGCTCGCCGGGCTTCGCTTTTGCGAGCGCCACGAGCTCGCGCACGCTGCGCGCCTGCACCGAAGGGTGCACCACCAGGATGTTGGCGGCGTTCACCACGTGGACGATCGGCTCGAAGTCGCGCACCGGGTCGTACGGCAGCTTGGGATAGAGCCCGGCATTGATGCCGTGCGGCCCGATGCCGCCGACGATGAGCGTGTAGCCGTCGGGCGCCGCCTTGGCGACGTAGTCGGTGCCGATGATGCCGCCGGCGCCGACCCGGTTCTCGACCACGATGGGCTGGCCGAGGCTCTCGGTCATTTTCGCGCCCACCAGCCGCGCGATGGTGTCGTAGAAGCCGCCGGCCGGGTAGGGCACGACGACCTTGATGGGCTTGGACGGCCAGGCCTGCGCCGCGGCGCCGAAGGAGAAGGCAAGCAGAACGGCGGCGAGCAGCGTACGGAAGGAAGTGGTTTTCACTGTCGAAATCTCCTGATTTACGGCGGCGTCCCGAGCTTATCAGTTATTTGCATTAGGCAAGTAATCCGCTAAGGTGTCGCTTGATGACGAAGGCAGCTGGCCGGCTTGATCCCACGGCGCGCATCTTCTACCGGTTCGCCATAAGCGCGGAGCACTATGCGCGCCGGCTGGCGGCCATGTACCGCCCCGCCTACGGGATCTCCCCGCCGGAATGGAAGGTCATGGCCCAGCTGGCACAGCATGCGCCCATGTCAGCCACCGAAGCCGGCAGGTACACGAGCTTGATGCCCGACAAAGTGACCCGCGCCGTGGACGGCTTGGTATCGAAGGGCTTCGTCGTCCGGCGCCTGGACCGCGAGGACAAGCGGCGGGTGGTGCTTTCGCTGTCGGCCAAGGGGAGCCGCGCGTTCGCGGACATCGATAAGGCCCGCTATGCCATTGAAAGCGAAATGCTCGCACGCCTTGCACCTGAAGATATCCGGGCCCTGCAGCGTTCGCTCGAGAAGATACATCTTTCATTGAGGCAACCATGAATCTTGAAAACTCCCAGGCGGTGTTTCCCCGGCAGGACTACACGCGCGTTCCCTACTGGCTCTACCACGACCGCGAGATCTATGCGCTCGAGCAGGAGCGCATCTTCAAGGGTCCGACGTGGTCGTACGCCGCGCTGGAGGCGGAGATTCCCAACCCGGGGGACTTTCGCACCTGCTTCATCGGCGAGACGCCGGTCATCGTGAACCGCGCCAAGGACGGCAGCGTCCATGCCATGGTCAACCGCTGCGCGCACCGCGGCGCGCTGGTGCGCCGCGAGAATCGCGGCAACGCCAAGGAGCATATCTGCGTCTACCACAAGTGGTGCTACAACCTCGACGGCAGCCTGCAGGGACTGCCCTTTCGCCGCGGCCTGAAAGGCAAGGGCGGCATGAGCGCGCAGTTCAAGCTGGAAGAGCACGGCCTGCAGCGGCTGCGCGTGCAGTCCTACAGCGGTGTCATCTTCGTCAGCTTCAGCGACCAGGCAGAGCCGCTGGAGCAATACCTCGGCCCGGTATTCACCGGACACCTGAAGCGCCTGTTCGGCAAGCCGATTCGCATCCTGGGCTACCAGCGCCAGCGCATCCATGGCAACTGGAAGCTCTACCTCGAGAACACGCGCGATACCTACCACGGCAGCCTGCTCCATGAATTCCAGTCCACCTTCGGCCTGAGCCGCGTGACGCAGACCGGCGGGGTCACCATGGACGAGCGCCACCGCCACAACCTCACCTGGTCGAAGCTCGGCACCGATGCGGATGCGGAGTTCAGCGCGCTCTACAAGGACAACAAGGTCCATGAGAGCCAGCTGCGGCTCACCGCCCCGGACGTGGTCAAGTTCGACAACGAGTGGGGCGACGGCATCAGCCTGGCGATCTGCAGCCTGTTTCCGAACTGCACCATCCACCAGATCTCCAACTGCCTGGGCGCGCGCCAGGTGCGCACCTTCGGGCCGAACGAGTTCGAGCTCATCTTCACGCTGTTCGGCTACGTCGAGGACTCGCCGGAAAAGCACGAGCACCGGCTGCTGCAGGCGAACTTCGTCGGGCCCGCGGGTCTCGTGTCCATGGAGGACGGCGAGGCCATCGAGATCACGCACCGCGCCTCGGCGGGCGAGGGCGACGCCTGCTCGGTGATCGAGATGGGCGGGGGCGGGCCGATCCCGACGCGCCTGGACCACCGGGTCAACGACACCCCCTGCCGCGGCTTCTGGTCGTATTACGCCGAGCTCATGGGCCTCGAGCCCGAGGGGGCGGTGCGATGAGCGCCCCGACCCTTATCAACGGTCAATCCGCGAAGGAAGCCATACGGGAGCTGCTGGACGAGTACGCCGAGCGCATCGATGCAGAGCGCTATGAAGACTGGCTCGAGCTTTTCACGGAAGACTCCGTCTACCAGGTGATTCCCCGGGAGAACGTCGAGCAGAACCTACCGGCATCGCTCATCTACTGCAACAGCAAGAACGTGCTGAGGGACCGGATCGTCTCGCTCCTCAACGCCAACGAATACAACCCGCACTACGACCGGCACATGATCAGCGGCGTGCGCATCGTCGAGCAGGACGAAGGCCTCTGGCAGGTGAGCGCCAATTACGCCGTGTTCCAGACCAGCCACGAGGGCCAGTCCCGGCTGTTCAGCGTCGGCCGCTATGCCGACAAGATCGTCCGGCAGAACGACAGGCTGTTGTTCCGCGAGAAGCGGGTGATCGTGGACAACTTTTCCGTGCCCTCGATGCTCGCTACGCCGCTCTAGTCGGTGTGTCGGGCATGGGCGAGCATTTGCTGCGCGCAGTTGTTATCGGGGTGGGCGCCTCGCCACGCTTCGACTTGGATCTTTACCTGTGCGCGCTCGCTACTCGACCTTGATGTTCGCCTCGCGGATGATCTTCGAGAACTTCTGGATCTCCTCGCGGATCAGGCTGTCGAAGGCCTCCGGCTTGATCGGGCTGGGCTCCGCGCCCAGGCCGAGAAGCTGCTTCTTCACGTCGGGAAGATCGAGCACGCGTTGCACCTCGGCGTTCAGCTTGGCGACGATCGGGCGCGGGGCCTTGCCGGCGGTGAGCAGGCCGAACCAGGGATCGAAGGCGTAGCCGGGGAGACCGGCTTCGGCGACCGTGGGCAGTTCCGGCATGGCGGCGGAGCGCTTGCTGGTCGAGGTGGCGAGCGCTCGTACCTTGCCGCCCTTGGCCGCCGGCAGCACGTTCACCACCGGCGAGAAGTTGAAGAGTGCCTCGCCGGTCATGGCCGCCTGCAGCGCCTGAGGGATGCCCTTGTAGGCAACGTGCTGCACCGTGAGCTTGCCGTAGCTGCTGAAGTAGGCGCCGGCCAGGTGGTTGGCGCTGCCGATGCCGGGCGACGAATAGTTGTAGGCGCCGGGCTTCGCGCGAACCTCGGCGAGGAGCTCGGCCACCGACTTGATCGGCGAATCCGCCGGGACCACCAGGATGCTCGGCACCGTGGCGAGGAGCGTCACCCCGGCGAAGTCGCGCTCGGTATCGTAAGGCAGGCTCTTATAGAGCGCGGCGCTCACGGCGTGGCCGGCGGATACCACCATCAGCGTGTGCCCATCCGCCGGGGCGCCCAGCAATGCCTGCGAGGCCACCACGCCGCCCGCGCCGGGCCGGTTTTCCACCACGGCGGGCTTGCCCCAGGCTTCCTGCAGCTTGGCGGCGACGGTGCGGGCCAGGATGTCGGTCGTGCTGCCGGCGGTGAACCCCACCACGATGCGGATCGGCTGGCTGGGATAGCTGTCCGCCTGCGCCGCGGCCAGGAGCGGAAGCGCCGCAACGGAACAGACGGCAAGCAGGTTGAGTACCGCGCGCTTCATGGGCTCCTCCGCCAAGGGTTTCGATCGAGCTTAGCACGCACGAATGGCCGATAATGGCGCCATGGATGAAACACGCAAGCCGGCCCCGCGCCCGCAGCTCGCGCACGGGGTGCGCGATTACCTGGAGAAGGAGCGCCAGCGCATCGTCGCCACGTGCACCTCGTGCGGCAAGTGCGCCGAGGTGTGCCCGATGACGCCGTACAACGAGAAGAAGGGCGAGGCGAGCGCGCAGGAGCTCGCCGGCGGGGTGCTGCAGCTCCTTCGTACCGGCAGCACCGACGAAGCGTCGCTCGGCTGGATCGGCGTGTGCATCCGCAGCGGCAGCTGTGTGCCGGCCTGCCCGGAGAACGTCAACCCGAAGCTCATGCTGCGCCTGGCGAAGATGATCGCCACCGGCGGCATGGGCGGCGAGAAGCTGCTGCCGGTGAAGGAAGACCGCGACTACTACCCGAAGATTCGCGCCTTCGCGCAGCTGCAGCTTTCCGAGCAGGAGATCAAGCAATGGATGGAGTGAGCGAAAACGCCGCGCCCGCCGGGCGCGTGACCTTCTGGTACGGCTGCAACGTGCTGCGCCATGGCGACATCGTGCATGCCTGCATCGACGTCCTCCGCGCCCTGGGCTACGACGCCTCGCCCGCCGGCGGCCCGGACTTCTGCTGCGGCTCCACCAAGGATGCCAATGCAACGGCGGCCGACGGCATGGCGCAGCGCACCGTCGAGCGCCTGAACAAGCGCGGCAACGAGCGCGTGGTCGCCTGGTGCCCGTCGTGCCACCTGCAGTCGGCCGAGTTCATGCAGAAGGGCTACGAGCCCAAGTACGACATG
>DATACE010000273.1:0-25732 GCA_036259215.1 Burkholderiales bacterium
GGTAGGCGCCGAGGAAGGCATCGCCGACGGAGCGCACGAGGCCAAAGGAAAAGTCGAGGTCGCGGTCGGCCAGGTCGTCGAAGAAGATGCCGCCGATGCCGCGCGGCTCGTTGCGGTGCTTGAGGTGAAAGTACTCGTCGCACCAGCGCTTGAAGCGCGGATGGTAGTCGGCGCCGAACGGGTCGAGGGCCTGCTTGCAGGCGCGGTGGAAGTGGCGCGCGTCGTCCTCGAAGCCATAGTAGGGCGTGAGGTCCATGCCGCCGCCGAACCACCACGTATCGCCGGCGGAGAAGTGCCGCACGTTGAGGTGCACGGTGGGGCAGTACGGGTTGCGCGGGTGCAGCACCAGCGAGACGCCCATCGCCTCGTAGGAGCGGCCGGCAAGCTGCGGCCGCGCCGCGGTGGCGGAGGGGGGAAGGCGGCTGCCGTGCACCCGCGAAAGGTTGACGCCGCCGCGCTCGAAGAGGTTGCCCTCCTCGATTATCCGCGTGATGCCGCCGCCGCCTTCGGGGCGTTGCCACGCATCCTTGCTGAAGCGCTTGCCGTCAAGGTTCTCGAGCGCGGCTACGATCGTGTTCTGCAGGCCGCTCAGGTAGTCGAAGACCATCACTTCTTCAGCGCGCGGTGGCCGATATCCTTGCGGTAGTGCATGCCATCGAAGCGCACCTTGTCGACTACCTCGTAGGCGCGGGTGCGCGCCATGCGCACGCTGTCGCCCATGGCGGTGACGCACAGCACGCGACCGCCGCTGGTGAGGAGGCTTTTGCCTTCGAGGCGCGTGCCGGCGTGGAAGATGCGGCAATCGTCGCTCGCCTTGGGCAGCGCGCCGATGGCGTCGCCCTTGCGCGGCTCGTCCGGATAGCCGTGCGAGGCGAGCACCACGCCGAGCGCGGTGCGCCGGTCCCATTCCACCTCGACGTCCTTCAGGTTGCCGGCGATGGCGCGCTCGACGAGGTCGAGCAGGTCGGATTTCAGCCGCAGCAGGATGGGCTGCGTCTCCGGGTCGCCCAAGCGGCAGTTGAACTCCAGCGTTTTGGGGTTGCCGGCCTCGTCAATCATCAAGCCCGCGTACAGGAAGCCGACGTACGGCAGGCCGTCCTGCGCCATGCCGTGGATCGCCGGCAGGATGATTTCCCGCATCACGCGCGCGTGGATCTTGGGCGTGACCACCGGTGCGGGCGAATAGGCGCCCATGCCGCCGGTATTCGGCCCTTCGTCGCCGTCGCGCAGGCGCTTGTGGTCCTGGCTGGTGGCGAGGGGCAGCACGTTGATCCCGTCGCTCATCACGATGAAGCTCGCTTCCTCGCCGGCGAGGAACTCCTCCACCACCACGCGGCTGCCGGCCTCGCCCAGTGCCTTGTCGCCCATCATGCGGTCGATGGCCGCGTGCGCTTCGGCCACGCTCGCGGCCACCACCACGCCCTTGCCGGCGGCGAGGCCGTCGGCCTTGATCACGATCGGCGCGCCGCGCTGCGTGACGAAGCCCTTCGCCAGGTCGGCGCTGATGAAGGTGCGATGCAGCGCCGTCGGGATGCCGTGCTTCACCATGAAGGACTTGGCGAAGTCCTTGGAGGCTTCGAGCTGCGCGGCGGCGCGTGTCGGGCCGAAAATTTTCAGCCCGGCGTCGCGAAAAGCGTCCACCACGCCGGCGGCGAGCGCGGCCTCCGGGCCGACCACGGTGACGTGGATGTTTTCCTTCTTCGCAAAGGCGACCAGCTCCGCGACTTCGGTGAGGGCGACGTTCTCGAGGTTGGGCTCGCTCGCCGTCCCGCCGTTGCCGGGCGCCACATAGACCACCTGCACGCGGGGATTCTGGGAAAGCCGCCAGGCGATCGCATGCTCACGTCCGCCGGAGCCGATAACGAGAAGCTTCATGTCAATGCCTGAAGTGCCGCACGCCGGTGAACACCATGGCGACGCCGCGCTCGTCGGCGGCGGCGATCACTTCCTCGTCGCGCACGCTGCCGCCGGGCTGGATCACGGCGGCGGCGCCGGCCTCGGCGAGCACCTCGAGCCCGTCGCGAAACGGGAAGAACGCATCGGATGCCACCACCGACCCGGCGAGCGGCAGCCCGGCGGCCGCGGCCTTGAGCGCCGCGATGCGCGCGCTGTCGACGCGGCTCATCTGTCCGGCGCCGATGCCCAGCGTCATGCCGCCGCCGCAGAACACGATGGCGTTGGACTTCACGTACTTCGCCACGCACCACGCGAACATGAGGTCGGCCCACTGGGAATCGGTCGGGGCTTTCTTCGTGACCGGCTTGAACTCCTTCTTCTGCAAGATCTTCGAATCGCTCGTCTGTACGAGCAGGCCGCCGCCCACGCGCTTGAAGTCGTGCGCCTGCGCCTCGTGCGCGAGCGGCACCTGGAGCACGCGCACGTTGGCCTTTTTCTCGAGAACCTGCTGCGCCTGCGGCTCGACCCTGGGTGCGATCACCACCTCGGCGAACTGCTTGCCCACGGCCTCGGCGGTGGCCGCGTCCAGCGCGCGGTTGAAGGCCAGGATGCCGCCGAAGGCGGACACCGGATCGGTCTTGAAGGCCTTGTCGTAGGCCTGCGCAAGCGAGGCGCCGATCGCCGCGCCGCAGGGATTGGCGTGCTTCACGATGACGCAGGCCGGCTCGGCGAAGCTCTTCACGCATTCCCAGGCCGCGTCCGCGTCCGCGATGTTGTTGTACGAAAGCTCCTTGCCCTGCAGCTGGCGATAGGCGGCGATGCCGCCGGCGACCGGCTGCGCATCGCGGTAGAAAGCCGCCGTCTGGTGCGGGTTCTCGCCGTAGCGCAGGTCGTCCACCTTGGCGAACTGCAGCGTGAGCACGTCCGGATACTCCAGGCGCTCGCGGCCGGCGTCGAGCGAGTAAAGATAGTTGGCGATGGCGCCGTCGTACGCGGCGGTGTGCGCGAACACCTTGGCGGCGAGGCCGAAGCGCGTCTCGTCGGAGACGCCGCCGCTGGCGCGGATCTCGGCCAGCACGCGCGCGTAGTCCGCCGGGTCGACGAGCACCGCCACATGCGCATGGTTCTTCGCCGCCGAGCGCAGCATGGCCGGGCCGCCGATGTCGATGTTCTCGATCGCGTCGTCGAAGCGCGCGTCGGGGTCGGCCACCGTGGCCGCGAACGGGTAGAGGTTGACCACCAGCAGGTCGATCGCGCCGATGCCGGCGCCTTGCAGGGCCGCCTGGTGCGCCGGGTTGTCGCGCCGGGCGAGCAGTCCGCCATGGATCTTCGGGTGCAGAGTCTTCACGCGGCCGTCGAGCATCTCCGGAAAGCCGGTGTAGGTCGAGACGTCGGTGGTCTTGACGGATTCCTTCTCGAGCAGCCTGGCCGTGCCGCCGGTCGAGAGCAGCTCGATTCCCGCCTCGCTCAGCGCCCGTGCCAGCTCGACGATGCCCGACTTGTCGGAGACGCTGAGCAGCGCCCTGCTTACCTTCACTCCCGCGCCTTCACCCTTTGATCCGCAGCTGCTGCATCTTGGTGCGCAGGGTGTTGCGGTTGATGCCGAGCATCTCGGCCGCCAGCGTCTGGTTGCCCTTGGCCTGGCCCAGCACCATCTCGATCATGGGCTTCTCGACGTTTTTCAGCACCATCTCGTAGATCGAGGTGGGCTTCTCGCCGTCCATGTCCTTGAAGTAGCGCTCGAGCGAGCGCTTGACGCAGTCGGCGAGCTCGTTCGGTCGGCTCATGCGGCGAGTCTAGCGAAATAGTCGTTCACCGCGCCGTGCTGGCCGCGTGCGCTGTCGAGGCGCACCACTTGAGCGCGGAAGGCCTCGCCGCCGGGCAGGTCGCGCACCGTCCAGCCGATGTGCTTGCGCGCCACGCGCATGCCCTGCTCCTCGCCATACAGCTCGTACAGGCCCTCCAGGTGCTCGAGCAGCAGGCCATGCCTCTCGGAGAGGTCCGCATCCGGCAGCTTCTCCCCGGTGGCGAGGTAATGCGCGATCTGCCGGAACAGCCACGGCTTGCCCTGCGCCGCGCGTCCCACCATGATGCCGTCGGCGCCGGTGGCCGCGAGCACCTGTTTCGCTTCCTCGGGGGTGGCGACGTCGCCGTTGGCGATGACCGGTATGCGCACCTGCGCCTTCACCTGCGCAATGGTGTCGTACTCCGCGCGCCCGCCGAAGGCGCAGGCGCGCGTGCGGCCGTGGATGGCGAGCATCTGCACGCCGGCCGCCTCCGCCAGCCGTGCGATGCGCAGCGCATTGCGCCTTTGCGGATGCGGGCCGGTGCGCACCTTGAGGGTCACCGGCACGTCCACCGCCGACACCACCGCTTCGAGGATACGCGCCACCAGCGCTTCGTCCTCGAGCAGCGCCGAGCCGGCGAGCACGTTGCAGACCTTCTTCGCCGGGCAACCCATGTTGATGTCGATGATGTGCGCGCCCAGCGCCACGTTGTGGCGCGCGGCGTCGGCCAGCATCGCCGGATCGCTGCCCGCGATCTGCACCGAGATGGGGCCGGGCTCGCCGGCATGGTCCTGCCGCAGGCGCGTTTTGCGGGATTCGCGCAGCTCCGGGCGGGACGACACCATTTCGGACACCGCCAGCGCGGCGCCGTAGCGGCGTGCAAGGCGCCGGAAAGGGCGGTCGGTTATGCCCGCCATCGGGGCGACGAACAATCCGCTGCGCAAATCGTGCGCGCCGATTCTCATGGACCGTGGCGTTTGTTTGAAACGAAAAAAGGGAAGCGGATTTTATCCGCTTTCACCGCGAAAAAGAATGCGCGCGGAAGCGTTTGTTGCTTTTTTACGGCATTGCCGACGGTCCGAACATCATGCGGCGCGCAAAAAACCGCCGCGGCCCGGGCAAAACATCGAGCGCGGTCAGCAAAGCACCGCGCGCGGCGCGCAATCCGCGGCTCGATCCCACGAACGCGCCGGCAAGCGCATCGGTGATGCGGATGGTGGCTTGCGAATCGAGCCGCCGGGCCTGGGCATAGCGTGCAAGCAGGCGGGCGTCGCCGGGGTCTTCCGCATCGCGAAACGCCTGCGCCAGATCCCAGGCGTCGCGCAGGCCGAGGTTGAAGCCCTGGCCGGCGACCGGGTGCAGCGTTTGCGCGGCGTTTCCTATGTACACCGCGCGCCCTTCCACGCGCGTCGGCCGCACGCGCAGCACCAGCGGCTGCACCGTGCGGCCTTCAACTTCCACCGGATTGCCGGGCCGGGTGCCGGCGGCGCCCGCCAGGGCCTGAAGGAACGCCTGCGGCGGGCACTCGAGCAGGGAAAGCGCGCGCTGGGGGCGGCAGCTCCACACCAGGGCGTAGCGGCCCTCGCACGGCAGCAACGCGAGCGGGCCCTCGGCGGTGAAGCGCTCGAAGGCGATGACAGTCGCGGCGGGCTGCGTCCGCACCAGCGCGACCAGCGCATCCTGCGCGTAGCGCTTCTCCTGCGCTTCAGGGGCCGCGCCCTCCGCGTGCACCACGCAGCGCGCCGGCACTTCATGCTCGACCAGGAGCGGCTCCGCCTGCGCACTGAGCGCGCGCAGCAGGCCGGCGTATTCAACGACGTAGCCGAGCGCGGGCACGCCCGCGTCCGCCGCGTCCATGCGCATGCGCCCGAAGCCCTGCTGCTGCGACACGTGGATGGCCTCGATCGGCGTGGCCGCCAGGCGCGTCCATGCGCCCAAACGCTCGAGGATCAGCCGGCTTGCATAGGACAGCGCGATAGGCCGGAAAGCGAAGCGGGTTGCGGCGGAAGCGAGCAAGCCCACCTTCAGTCCGGATTCCTTCAACGCAACCGCAAGCGCGCAGCCGACCGGGCCGGCGCCGCGGATGAAAACGTCAATCCCGGACGCGGGCATCCCGCATCAGCGCCTGGATGTCGTCGGCGCTTTTCGGCGCTTCGGCGGTGATCAGCTCGCAGCCCGCCTCGGTCACCGCCACGTCGTCCTCGATGCGGATGCCGATGTGGCGCAGCGCTTGCGGCACGTCGTCCGCGGCGCGGATATAGAGGCCGGGCTCCACCGTGAGCGTCATGCCCGGCTGCAGCGTCCGCCACTTGCCCGAGCGCTTGTAGTCGCCCGCGTCGTGCACGTCGAGGCCCAGCCAATGGCCGGTGCGGTGCATGTAGAAGCGCTTGTACGTTTCTTTCTCCAGCACCTCGTCCAGCGTCCCGCCGAGCAGCTTGAGGTCCAGCATGCCTTGCGCCAGGACGCGCACCGCAGCGTCGTGCGGCTCGTTCCAGGCGCTGCCCGGGCGCACCTTGTCGATGGCGGCCGCCTGCGCGGCGAGCACGATGTCGTACACGGCGCGCTGCGCGCCGGAGAAGCGCCCGTTGACCGGGAAGGTGCGGGTGATGTCGGAGGCGTAGCCGTCGAGCTCGCAGCCCGCGTCGATCAGCAGCAGGTCGCCCTCGCGCAGCGGCGCGTCGTTGGACACGTAGTGCAGCACGCAGGCGTTCGCGCCGCCGGCCACGATCGGCGTGTAGGCCGGGGCCTGCGCGCCGTTGCGGCGGAACTCGTACAGCAACTCGGCCTCGACCTCGTACTCGTTGCGCCCGGGCCGCGTCGCCTGCATGGCACGCCGGTGCGCGCCCGCGGCGATGCGCCCGGCGCGCCGCATCAGGGCGAGCTCATGCGCGTCTTTGACCAGACGCATGTCGTCGATGAACGCGCGCACGTCCTGCACGCGCTCGGGTGCCGCCACGCCGGCGCGCGCCTTGGCGCGCACCGCGTTCAGCCAGCCGATGGCGCGCGCGTCCCACTGCGGGTCGGCGCCGACGGGATAGAACAGGGCCGGCTGGTCCTCCAGAAGCGCGGTGAGCTTCGCGTCCAGCGCCGCGATGGGGTGCGCCTCGTCGAAGCCGAAGCGCTCCTGCGCGGCCTGCGGGCCGTAGCGAAAGCCGTCCCAGATTTCGCGCTCTTCGTTCTTCTCGCGGCAAAAAAGCAGGCTCCTGGGCGATGCGCCGGCGAGGAGCACCAGCACCGCCTCGGGCTCGGCGAACCCGGTGAGGTAATAGAAGTGGCTGTCGAAGCGGTAAGGAAAATGCGTGTCGCGGTTGCGCGGCCGCTCGGGCGCGGTCGGGATCACGGCGACCCCGGCGCCCAGGGCCTGCGCGAGTTGCGTGCGGCGTGCGCTGAAGTGGGATAGGCCTTCGTTCGGTTTCATCTCGTTGCCAGGTACGCTTCCAGCTCGGCCAGACGCTCGCGCGTGCCGACGTCCTGCCAGGCGCCGCGGTGCAGCTCGCCGCCGATCAGCCCGCGCTCGGCGGCCGCGCGCAGCAGCGGCGCAAGCGGCGCTTTGTCGCCGGGCTTCACGCCGGCGACCAGCGCGGGGGACATCACGGCAATGCCGGCGTAAGTGTAGCGCGCGCCGCTGCCGTTGCCGACCCTGCCCTGCTCGAGCGTGAAGTCGCCGCTGGCGCGATGCGCCGGATTGGGCACCAGCAGCAGGTGCGCCAGGCGCTCGCCCAGGTCGAAGGCGAGCAGGCGGCGAAAGTCCACCTCGCAGTACACGTCGGCGTTCACCAGCAGAAACGGCGCCTCTCCCAGGAGCGAGCGCGCCTGCGCCAGGCCGCCGGCGGTCTCGAGCGGCTCGGCCTCGCGCGAATAGGCCAGGCGCAGGCCGAAGCGCGTGCCGTCGCCGAGGCGCTGCACGATCTGGTCGGCAAGGTGCGAGACGTTGATCACCGCCTCGCCGCAGCCGGCCGCGGCCAGGCGCTCCAGGTGCCAGGCAACGAGCGGCTTGCCGCCCGCGCAGACCAGCGCCTTGGGGATCGAGTCGGTCAGCGGCCGCAGGCGCTCGCCGCGCCCGGCGGCGAGGATCATGGCGCGCATTTCAACGCGTCGAGCAGCCGCGCGAGCGGCGACAGCGCCGGATAGCGCTGCACCACTTCGCGTGCGTAGCGAATGAAGCGCGGCGTGTCCTGCAGGTACTTGGGCTTGCCGTCGCGGTAGTGGATGCGCGCGAAGATGCCCAGCACCTTGAGGTGGCGCTGCAATCCCATCCATTCGAACGCGCGCCAGAACTCGCCGAAATCCGCGTCGACCGGCAGGCCGGCCTGGCGCGCCTTCTGCCAGTAGCGCGCGGCCCAGTCCAGCACGCGCTCTTCCTCCCAGCTGACGAAGGCGTCGCGCACCAGCGAGACCGCATCGTAGGTGATCGGCCCGAGCACCGCGTCCTGGAAATCGAGCACGCCCGGATTGGGCTCGGACAGCATCAGGTTGCGCGGCATGTAGTCGCGGTGCACATAGACCCTGGGCTGGGCAAGCGCGCTGTCCACCAGCAGGCGGAACACCTGCTCGAGCATCGCCGACTGGTCCGGCGTCAGCGCCACGCCGAGGTGGCGCGAGACGTACCACTCCGGGAAAAGCTGCATTTCGCGCCGCAGCAGCGCTTCGTCGTAGGGCGGCAGCTCGCCCGCGCGGGTCGCGAGCTGCCAGCGGATCAAGGCGCCGGTGGCATCCGCGAAGAGATCCGAGGCATTCGCTTCGTTGATGACATCCAGGTAAGTGCGCGTCCCTAGATCGGACAGCAGGAGGAAGCCCTGCGCCAGGTCCTGCGCGTGGATTCGCGGCGCGTGCACCCCGGCCCGCTCGAGCAGGCCGGCGACATGGACGAAAGGCCGGCAGTCCTCCTTTTCCGGCGGCGCATCCATGACGACGTAGCTGCGCCCGTCGGCCAGCGTGGCGCGGAAGTAGCGGCGAAAGCTGGCGTCGGCGGAGGCCGGCGCGAGGGAGAAGCGCTCGCCGCAGAGCGGCGCCCCAAGTTGCGCCGACAGCCATCGCTCGAGCGCTTCGAGGCGAAAATCGGCGTGTATCATTGAAAATTCTAACACCACGAAAAGCGTTCCCCGGGCTCCATGCCGTACCGCTTCGCGCTGCTGGCATTCTTCCTGGCAGCGCCAGCGCTAGCGCAGACCGGCGCGCCGGCGGACACGCCCACCACCATCGACGCGGAGCGCATCGAGGGCGTGGGCGACCTCGAAGTGACGGCGCGCGGCAATGCCGAGATCCGGCAGGAGGAATTCAGCCTGTTCGGCGACGTGCTGCGCTACAACCGGGAGTTCGGCCGCGCGCAGGGCGAGGGCGGCGTTCGCATGCAGCGCGGCGTCGACCGCTTTTTCGGCCCGCGCATGCAGTACAACACGCTGGACGATACCGGCGTGCTCGAAAGCCCGACCTTCATCCTGCAGAGCGACCAGACGGCGCGCGGCGAGGCCGAGTCGCTCGAGTTCCTCGGCAAGGGCCATTACCGCATGACCGACGCGCGCTACACCACGTGCCGGCCGGGGCAGGACGACTGGGTGCTCCAGGCAAGCGAGCTGGAGCTCGACTTCGCCAACGACGAGGGCCACGCCAAGGCGCCGCGCCTGCGCTTTTTCGACGTGCCGATCCTGGGCTTCCCGTTCGCCAGCTTTCCGCTCGAGAACCGGCGACGCAGCGGCATCCTCACGCCGTACTACTCGCAGACCACCAACCGCGGCTTCGAGGTCGGGGTGCCGTATTACTGGAACATGGCGCCGGAGCGCGACATGACCATAACGCCGGTGCACATGGCCAAGCGCGGCACCCAGCTGAAGAACCAGTTCCGCTACCTCGACCGGCGCTATTCGGGCGAGCTGCAGCTCGAATACCTGCCGGACGACAAGGAGTTCGGCGGCTCGCGCGACGGCGTGTCGTGGCAGCACGCGCACAGCTTCCGGCCCGAGCTCACGGCTGCCGTCGACTACAACCGCGTCTCCGACGACCGCTACTTCGTCGACCTCGCGAGCCAGGTGCGCCAGGTGTCGATCGGCAACCTGAACCAGGACGGCCACCTCACCTATACCGGCAGGCTTGGCCGCTATCCCTACAGCGCGCAGGCGCGGGTGCAGAAGTTCCAGACGCTGCAGGATCCGCTCGCCCCGATCACGCCGCCCTACCACCGCGTGCCGCAGCTTACGTTCAGCACCAGCCTGAACGACCTGGGCAACCTGTTCGACGCGTCGCTGCCCGCCGAGTACGTGGATTTCACCCACGAAACGCTGGTGGAAGGCGCGCGCACCTCGCTCAATCCCACGCTTTCGCTGCCCATCCTCGCGCCGGGATGGTTCCTGACCCCCACCCTCGGCATGCGCCATATCGCCTACCGGCTCTCGCGCATCGCGCCCGGCCAGGAGGCCACGCCGCACGCCGACATTCCGTGGCTGAGCGCGGACACGGGGCTGGTGTTCGAGCGCGATGCGCGCTTTTTCGGCGACGCGTTCACGCAGACCTTCGAGCCGCGCCTGTTCTACGTCTACGCGCCTTACCGCAACCAGGACGACATTCCGCTGTTCGACACGGCCCTCGCCGACTTCAATTTCCCGCAGCTGTTCACCCCCAACCGGTTCGGCGGCGGCGACCGCTTCGGCGACGCCAACCAGGCCACGCTGGCGCTCACCTCGCGCTTTCTCCACCCGAACGGCCAGGAGGCGTTCCGCGCCACCATCGGCCAGCGCTACTATTTCGACGACGAGCGCGTCGGCCTCACGCCCGATACGCCGCTGCGCACCTCGAGGGAATCGGACGTGCTCGCCTCCATCGGCGGCCGGCTGTTCCGCCACTGGACCTTCGACGTCACCACCCAGTACAACCGGCTGCAGCAGCGCAGCGAGCGCTATTCGACCGCGGTGCGCTATAACCCCGAGCCGGGCAAGGTGTTGAACGCGAGCTACCGGTTCACCCGCGAGACCCTGCGCCAGATCGACCTTTCGGCGCAATGGCCGGTGGCCGCCGGCTGGTATGCCGTCGGACGCTACAATTACTCCTTCCTCGACGAGCGGCTGCTCGAGGGGCTGGCGGGCGTCGAGTACAACGCCGGCTGCTGGGTGTTCCGCGCGGTGATACAGCGGGTCCAGGCGGCCACGCAGGTGAGCTCCACCGGAATTTTCTTCCAGCTCGAGTTCAACGGCGTCGGCCAGGTCGGTACGGAGGACGCGGTCGGCCTGCTGTCGCGCAGCGTGCCGGGGTATTCGGTGACCAACCCCGGGGATCCGGCGCTCGCGCCGCCCAGCCTGCGCCCGCAGCTGCCGTTCGAGCAGATTTTCTAGGAAGGTCCATGGTCAGGTTGTCGCTTGTGCTGCTGCTTTTCCTGGTCGCCCCGCTTGCCCGCGGCGCGGCGCTGGTGGATCGCATCGTCGCCGTGGTGAACAAGGAGGTGATCACCTATTCGCAGCTGAACGAAGCGGTGGCCGCCGCCGAGCGCCAGCTGCGCCGCCAGAACACGCCGGCGCCCGCCCGGCCGGTGCTGGAGCGCCAGATGCTGGAGCGGCTGATCCTGGACAAGGCGCAGTTGCAGATGGCTCGCGACATCGGCATCCGCGTCGACGAGCTGCAGCTCGACCGCGCGGTGCAGCGCATCGCCCAGAACAACAACATGACCCTCGCCGAGTTCCGCCGCACGCTGGAGCGCGACGGGGTGCCGTTCGACGCCTGGCGCGAGGACCTGCGCGAGCAGATCGTGCTCAACCGCCTGCGGGAGCGCGAGGTCGGCGACAAGATCCAGGTGAGCGACAGCGAGATCGACCTGTTCCTCGAAGAGCTGAAGACCAACCCCACGCGGGTCGAGTACAACCTGTCGCACGTGCTGGTGCGCATTCCCGAGCAGGCGAGCCCGGAGGCGATCGCGGCGGCGCGCGCGCGCGCGGAAAAGGCCCAGGCCGAAGCGCGCGCCGGCGCGGATTTCGGCCGCATCGCCGCCAGCTATTCGGACGCCGCGGACGCGCTGAGCGGCGGCGCGCTGGGCTGGCGCACGCGCGACCGGCTGCCGGGGCTGTTCGCGGAGGCGCTGCGCGCCATGAAAGGCGGCGAGGTGAGCGAGGTGCTGCGCAGCCCGGCCGGCTTCCACGTGCTCAAGCTGCTCGAGCGGCGCGATGCCGGCGGCGGCGACGCGCCGGTCACGCAGACCCGCGTGCGCCACATCCTCGTGCGCACCAACGAGGTGGTCTCCGAGAACGAGGCGCGCCGGCGCCTCGAGGACATCCGCGAGCGCGTGGTCAACGGCAGCGCCGATTTCGCCCAGATGGCGCGGGTGCATTCCGACGACGCGAGCGCCGCCCGCGGCGGCGAGCTCGACTGGGTGTATCCGGGCGATACGGTGCCCGATTTCGAGCGCGCCATGCAGGAGCTGAAGGTGGGCGAGATCAGCCCGCCGGTCAGGACGCCCTTCGGCTACCACCTCATCCAGGTGCTGGAGCGCCGCGCCGCCGACATCAGCCCCGAGCGCCGGCGACTGCAGGCCCGCCAGGCGCTGCGCGAGCGCAAGTCCGACGAGGCGTTCCAGGAATGGCTGCGGCAGGTGCGCGACCGCGCCTACGTCGAGTTGCGCCTGGAGGAGCGATAGGGCAGCACCCGCGCATCGCGATCACCTCCGGCGAGCCGGCGGGGATCGGTCCGGAGCTTTGCTCGATGCTGGCGCGCGAGGCCCTGCCCGCGCGCCTGGTGGCGATCGGCGACCGTGCACTGCTGCGCGGCTTTCCGGAGGTCGAGCACGTGCCGCTCGAGCGGCCCAGCCTGCCCGGCCGGCTCGATCCGGCAAACAGCCGCTATGTCCTCGCGATCCTCGAGCGCGCCGTAAGGGGCTGCATGGCCGGCGAATACCAGGCGATGGTGACCGCGCCGGTGCAGAAAAGCATCATCAACGATGCCGGCATCGCATTCACCGGCCACACCGAGTACCTCGCCGAGCGCTCGGGCGCCGGGCAGGTGGTCATGATGCTCGTGGGCGGCGGCCTGCGCGTCGCTCTCGCCACGACGCACCTGCCGCTGGCGAAGGTGCCGGGCGCGATCACCCGGGAAGGCCTGGTCGGCACGCTGAAGATCATGGAGCGGGACTTGCGGGCGCGTTTCCGGATTGCGAGGCCGCGCATCCTGGTCTCCGGTCTTAACCCGCACGGCGGCGAATCGGGACACCTCGGCACCGAGGACCAGGACATCGTCGCCCCGGCGATTGCGCTTGCGGCGGCGGGCGGCATCGACGCCGCCGGGCCGATCCCGGCCGATACGCTGTTCGTGCCCGAGCGGCTCAAGCACGCGGACGCGGTGCTGGCGATGTACCACGACCAGGGGCTGCCGGTGCTGAAGTACGCGAGCTTCGGCCGCGGCGTGAACGTGACCCTCGGGCTGCCGTTCGTGCGCACCTCGGTGGACCACGGCACGGCGCTCGACCTCGCGGGCACCGGGCGCGCAGACCCGGGCAGCCTCATCGAGGCGGTAAAGCTTGCCATCGAGCTCGCATCTTCCGCGTAAGCGGTTCGGGCAGCATTTTCTGCACGACCCGCGCGTGCTCGCGCGCATCGTCGAGGCCATTGATCCCCGGCCCGCGGATCTCATCGTCGAGATCGGCCCGGGAGAAGGCGCGCTGACGACGCCTTTGCTTTCAAGAGCCGGCCGGCTCGTGGTGATCGAGCTGGATCGCGACCTCGCCGCTCGCTTCTCCGACGAGCGGGTCACGGTCCACCAGGCCGATGTGCTCGAGTTCGACTTCGGGCAGCTGCCGTACGGCATGCGCATTGTCGGCAACCTGCCGTACAACATCTCGACGCCGCTGCTGTTCTACCTGGCGGGCTTTGCCGACCGCGTGCGCGACATGCATTTCATGCTGCAGCTCGAGGTGGTGGAGCGCATGGTGGCCGAGCCCTCGACGCCGGCCTACGGCCGCCTGTCGGTCGCGCTGCAGGCGCGCTTTCGCATGCAGAAGCTGTTCAACGTGTCGAAGGGCGCCTTTCGCCCGCCGCCGAAGGTGGAGTCGGCAATGGTGCGGCTGTGTCCGAGGGACAAGCCCCTGGCCGTCGACGAAGCGCTGCTGCGCACGGCGTTTTCCGCGCGCCGCAAGCAGCTGCGCAACGCGCTGCCGGGGATCGACTTTGCCGCGCTCGGCATCGACCCGCGACTACGGCCGGAGAACCTGTCGCCGGAAGACTACGCGCGCCTCTCGATGAATTCGATCTTGTAGCCGTCGGGGTCCTCGACGAAGGCGATCACCGAGGTGCCGCCTTTCACGGGGCCCGCCTCGCGCGTGACCTTGCCGCCGTGGCGCTTCACCTCGGCGCAGGCCCGGGCGGCGTCCGCCACCTCGATGGCGACATGGCCGTAAGCGCTGCCCTGGTCGTAGCGCTCCACGCCGTAGTTGTAGGTGAGCTCGAGCACCGCGCTGCGCTCCTCGGTGTCGTAGCCGACGAAGGCGAGCGTGTACTTCTGCTCCGGCCGGTCGGTGGTGCGCAGCAGCTTCATGCCGAGCGCCTCGGTGTAGAACTCGACGGAGCGCTGCAGGTCGCCGACGCGCAGCATGGTGTGAAGGATTCTCATGGGGTCGCCTGGATGATGGGAAGCGAGGCGCCCGCGGACTCCAGCCGCTCGCGCGCCTCTCGCCAGTCAGGATACAGCCTCGCCAGCAGGTTCCAGAAGCGCCTGGAGTGGTTGAGCTCCACCAGGTGCGCGACCTCGTGCGCCACCACGTAATCGGCGAGCGCGGGCTCCAGGTGCACCAGGCGCCAGTTCAGGCGGATCGCCCCGCCCTCGGTGCACACGCCCCATTGCGTGCGCGCGTTCGACAGCCCGACCGGCGGCGGCGCAACGTCGAGGTGCGCGGCGTAATGGGCGGCGCGCGGGGCGAGCGCGTCGAGCGCCTGCGTTTTCAGCCAGCCTACCAGCACCTTCGCCACGCGCTGCGGCGCCGGCGCGCTTACTACCAGCCGCCCGGGCTCGCGCCGCACGGCGCGCTTTCCGGTGCTCACCTCCAGGGTGAGCGCGCTGCCGAACAGCGGCAGCGACTCGCCGCTTGCCCCGAGCAGCAGCGCGGGCGCCGGCAGCCGCGCCCACTCGTCCATCTTGGCGACGATCCAGCGCTCCTTCTGCTTGAGGAAAGTTTCGATGTCGCGCCATGGAGCGCGCAGCGGCGCGGCCACCAGAACGCCATGGGCATCGATGCTGATGCCGATGGTGCGGCGCCGGCGCCGGGCGAACCGGTACTCGATCCACCGTCCGCACAGGCGGATCAGCAGAGCGCCTTCTGCTGTTCTTCTATCCATGTCTCCGCCATTTGGTTCACTGCCTTGGGATCGCGGTCGCGCGTGTCGATCGGCGGCCCGATGCGCACCGTGACCGTGCCGGGCCGCTTGAGGAAGGCATTGCGCGGCCACAGCAGCCCCGCGTTGTGCGCCACCGGAACCACCGGCGCGCCGCTCGCCGCAGCGAGCCAGGCGCCGCCAAGATGGTAGGCGCGCCGCTCTCCGGGCGCCACGCGCGTACCTTCGGGAAAAACCACCACCCAGAAACCCTGCTCCAGGCGCTCTCGGCCGCGCCGCGCCATGCTGCGCAGCGCGGCCACACCGCGCGAGCGATCGATGGCGATTGGGCTCATCAGGGCCAGCCCCCAGCCGAAAAACGGAATCCACAGCAGCTCCTTTTTCAGCACGTGCACCTGGGGCGGGAAGATCTTCTGGAAGGCAAGCGTCTCCCAGGCCGACTGGTGCTTCGACAGGATCACGGCGGGCCGCGAAGGCAGGTTCTCGCGTCCTTCGACCCGGTATGAGATGCCCAGGACGTTGCGGCAGAGAAGCAGCACGAGGCGCGACCACCCGGAGATGATCCGGTAGCGCAGCAGCCGCGGCAGCGGAAAGGTGGCGAGGGCGAGCAGGGCGTAGGGCGGCGTGACCAGGACGAGCGCCGCCGCGAACAGGCTCGAGCGCAGGGCGCTCATGGCGCCACGTGTTCGGCGAAGGCCGCCAGGCTCTCGAACACCGCGGTGCCCGCAGGCAGGCCGCCTTCGTCGCGCGTCTTGCGGCCGCGGCCGCTCAGCACCAGCACCGGCCGGGCGCCGGCCGCCGCCGCGGCCTGCACGTCGCGCAGCGCGTCGCCGACCATGTACGTGTTCCCGAGCGAAATATTGAAGCGCCGCGCCACCTCGAGCAGCATGCCGGGCTCTGGCTTGCGGCACTTGCAGGCGGAATCGGCGGCATGCGGGCAGAAAAAGAACGCGTCGATGCGCCCGCCCGCCTGGGCCGCCGCCTTCTGCAGCGTGTCGTGGATCGACACGAGGGTCGCGGTGTCGAGCAGGCCGCGCGCGATTCCCGACTGGTTGGTCGCCACCACGATGCGAAACCCCGCCTGAGTGAGCCGCGCGATCGCCTCCAGGCTGCCCTCGATCGGCCGCCACTCCGCCGGCGACTTGATGAACTGGTCGCTGTCGTGGTTGATGGTGCCGTCGCGGTCGAGGATGACGAGCTTCATTTGGCCAGCTTGGACAGGTCCGCGATGCGGTTCATGGTGCCGTGGAGCAAGCCGAGAAAGCCGATGCGGTTCTCCCGCACTTTCGGGTCCTTGTCCATCACCATCACCTTGTCGAAGAAGGCGTCGACCGGCGTCTTGAGCGATGAAAGCGCCTTCAGCGCGCCGCTGTAATCCAGGGACGCGAGCGACCTGTCGACCTTCGGGCGCAGCTCGTCGAAGGCGGCGGCGAGCTGCTTTTCCTCGGGCAGCACCATCAGGCCGGCATCGAAGCCGGCGGGCACCGACGGCGCCTGCTTGAGAATGTTGCCGATGCGCTTGTTGGCTGCGGCGAGGCTGTCGGCCTCCGGCAGGCTCGAGAATGCGCGCACCGCTTCAAGCTGCCTGGGCACGAGATCCAGACGCACCGGATTGAGCGACAGCACGGATTCGACCTCATTGGTCGAGTACCCGGCTTCCTGGAAGTAGCCGCGCGCTCGATCGAACACAAAAGCCAGAAGCTCGCCCTGCGCCTGGCCGAAGCCCGGTCTCCCGGCGAATCCGGCGAAAGCGCCGCTCACCAGATCGGCCAATGAAAGCGCCAGCCGCGCCTCGACCACGATGCGGATCAGGCCGAGCGCGGCTCGGCGCAGACCGAAGGGATCGCGGTCGCCTGTGGGCGCCTGGCCGATGCCGAACAGGCCGGCGAGGGCGTCGAGCTTGTCGGCGAGTGCGACCGCGCAGGCCACCGGATGCCCGGGCAGGCCGTCGCCGGCGAACCGCGGCCGGTAGTGCGCCTCGACGGCGTGCGCCACTTCGTGCGGCTCGCCGTCGTGCAGCGCGTAATAGCGTCCCATGGTGCCCTGCAGCTCGGGGAATTCGCCCACCATGCCGGTGAGGAGGTCGGCCTTCGCCAGCCACGCGGCGCGCTCGGCGAGTACGGCGTCGGCCTTGAGCGCGCGCGCGATCCGGCCCGACAGCAGCTGTATGCGCTGCACGCGCTCGAGCTGACTGCCGAGCTTGCTGTGGTAGACGACGCGCGCAAGCTGCGGCACGCGAGCCTCCAGCCGCGTCTTGCGGTCCTGCTCGTAGAAGAAGCGCGCATCCTCCAGCCGCGGCCGCACCACCCGCTGGTTGCCGTCGATGATGTGCCGGGCATCGGCGAGCTGCATGTTGGAAACGATGAGGAACTTGGGCTGCAGCTTGCCTGCCGCGTCGAACAGCGGAAAGTACTTCTGATTCTGCCGCATGGTGAGGATCAGGCATTCCTGCGGCACCTGGAGAAACGCCGGATCGAAGCGCCCGACGTAGACGCTCGGGTGCTCGACCAGCGCGGTCACTTCGTCCAGCAGGTCGCGATGCTCGCCGAGCGAGCCGCCTTCGCGGGTTGCCGCCTCGGCCAGCTGCCGCGCGATCTCCGCCCGGCGCCTGCCGAAGTCGGCGAAGACTTTCCCGTCTTCGAGCAGCACGCGTTCGTAGTCGTCGGCGCTTTCAAGCGTGATGGCGCCCTCGCCCATGAAGCGATGGCCCCGCGTGCGGCTGGAAGATGCAACCCCGAGCACGGTCCCGGGAACGGTTCGCGTGCCGTGCAGCATCACCAGCCCGTGGACCGGCCGCACGAACTGCGCCTCGCCCGTTCCCCAGCGCATCGTCTTTGCCACCGGCAGCGCCTTGAGCGCGTCCTCCACGACCGTGGCGAGGACCGCGTCGAGCGCCGCCCCCTTCACTGAAACCCTGGCTATGTACACCTCGCCTTTCGGCGTGCTGCGCCGTTCCAGGCGGGCGACCTCGACGCCCGCCTTGCGCGCAAACCCGGCCACCGCCTGCTCGGGCGCCTTGACCGAAGGGCCGGAAAGCTCGGATGCGCGATCCTGTGCAACGCCCAGGACGTCGGGAATCAGCATCGCCAGCCGCCGCGGGGTGGCGAAGGCGCGTCTGGCCTGGCCCTGCGCGAGTCCGGCCTTGACCAGCGCCGCACCGACGGACTCCGTGAAGGCCTCCGACAGCACGCGCAGGGACTTCGGCGGCAGCTCCTCCGTCAGGACCTCGACGAGCAAGGTGGAGCCCACTTATGCCGCCTCGCCGTCTTTTCTTCGCCACATCGGGAAATCCAGCCGCTCGCGCGACTCGTAGTAGGCCTGGGCCACCGAGCGCGCGAGGGCGCGCACGCGGCCGATGTAGGCTGCGCGCTCGGTTACCGAGATGGCGCCGCGCGCATCGAGCAGGTTGAACGTATGCGAGCACTTGAGCACCATCTCGTAGGCGGGCAGCGTGCACTGCGCCTGCATCAGGCGCTGCGCCTCCTGCTCGAAGCTGGAAAACAGGCTGAACAGCAGCTCGGTGTTCGCCAGCTCGAAGTTGTAGCGCGATTGCTCCACTTCGTTCTGGTGGTAGACGTCGCCGTAGGTCACGCCGGGGGTCCATACCAGGTCGTAGACGCTTTCCTTGCCCTGCAGGTACATCGCCAGGCGCTCCAGGCCGTAGGTGATCTCGCCCAGCACGGGCTTGCACGCCAGGCTGCCTACCTCCTGGAAATAGGTGAATTGCGTGACCTCCATGCCGTCGAGCCACACTTCCCAGCCCAGCCCCCAGGCGCCGAGCGTAGGCGACTCCCAGTCGTCCTCGACGAACCGGATATCGTGCTCGCGCGGAATCACGCCGAGGTCTTCCAGGGACTTCAGGTACAGCTCCTGGATATCGGGCGGCGAGGGCTTCAGCACCACCTGGTACTGGTAGTAGTGCTGCAGGCGGTTGGGATTTTCGCCGTAGCGGCCGTCCTTGGGCCGGCGCGAGGGCTGCACATAGGCGGCCTTCCAGGGCTCCGGGCCGATCGCGCGCAGAAACGTGGCGGTATGGAAGGTGCCGGCGCCCATTTCCATGTCGTAGGGCTGCAGCAGCACGCAGCCCTGACGGTCCCAGAACGCGTTGAGCCGGAGGATGAGCTGCTGGAAAGTGGGCATGAGGGCCCGCGATTTTACCGGCTGGCGGCGCGCCGGGCGACGAATAACGCGAACAGCAGAACGAGTAGTGAAGCAACGACAATCGGCCAGTCCCGGTAACGCGCGTACGGCGTGCTGCCGGCGTATCCCTGCGCCGAAATCTCGAGCTTTCCTGCGATGAACTGCGGCAGGCGCGCGAGCACGCGGCCGTCGCGGTCGATGGCGGCGCTGATCCCGGTGTTGGTCGCCGCGAGGTGCATGCGTCCAAGCTCGATGGCGCGCAGCCGCGCAATCTGCAGGTGCTGCGCCGGCGCGAGCGAATCGCCGAACCACGCGACGTTGGAGACGTTCACCAGCAGCGTGGCTTCGGGCAGCCAGCGCGCCATCGCATCGCCGAACAGGTCTTCGTAGCAGATGTTGACGGCCACGCGCTGGCCGGCGAGCGCGAGCGGGCGCTGGTCCGGCGCGCCGCGCGAAAAATCCGACAGCGGAATCTGCACAAGGCGCATTACCCAATCCAGCGCCGCCGGCACGAACTCGCCGAAAGGCACGAGGTGCACCTTGTGGTAGGCCTGCCGCGGGGAAGTGCCCAGGCTCAGCACGCTGTTGTAGTACTCGCCCGGGCCGGTGCGATACGGGATGCCCAGCAGCAGGTCGCCGGCGTTGCGCTTCGCCGCAGCCTCGAGCCGCGCGAGATATTCAGGCTCGACGAGGTCGTAGAACCTGGGCAGCGCGGTCTCGGGCAGCACGATGAGCTTCGCCGAGCTCGCCTCCACCAGGTCGGCATAGGTGTTTAGCGTGCTCGCGTAGCGCTCGGGCCGGAACTTGAGGTCCTGCGGAATGTTTCCCTGCAGCAGCGCCGCGGTCACGGGCTCGCCCACCGGCCGCGTCCAATCCACGAAGCGCAGCGCCTGGCCGGCGGCCAGTACCAGCAGGACGGCAATCAGGGCGGCGCGGCGCCTGCGAAAGGCGAGCCACAGCATGCCGGCGAGCGAAAGCATCAGGAACGACAAGCCGAACACGCCAAGCAAGGGAGCGAAGCCCTGCAACGGCCAGCCGACCGAGGCGTATCCGGCCGACAGCCAGGGAAAGCCGGTGAGGATCCAGCTGCGCAGCCACTCGAGCAGCACCCAGGCGGCCGGGATCAGCAGGCAGGCGCGCATCGCCGCAGGCGCCGGGATGCGCGCCTGCAGCCAGCCGGCGGCGGCCGGAAACAGCGCGAGGAAAGCGCAGAAAAGCAGCGTGGCAAAGCCGGCCAGCGCCGGCGGCATGCCGCCGAAGGTGTGCATGCTGACGTAGATCCACGATACGCCCGCGCCGAACATGCCCAGGCCGAACCCGTAGCCCGAAGCGAAGGCGCGCCGCGGCGTCGCGTCCATCCAGAAATGCGTCAGGACGGCGAACGTAAGAAGCGCCAGCGGGAAGGCGCCGGCCGGCGCGAAAGCAAGCACGGTCGCCGCGCCGGCCACCATTGGCAGGAAAAACAGGGACAGACCCCATTTTCCCTTCACGGCATCCTTCAAGTCTTGGGCTTGTCCACGAGCAGCGTGTAGACGCGCCGGCTGTCGGCGCGCAGGATCTGGAAGCGCACGCCGTCGATGGTCACCGTCTCGCCGCGCTTGGGCAGCCGGCCCAGCTGCGCGATGACCAGGCCGCCCACGGTGTCGGCGGCCTCGTCGGGGAAAGCGCTGCCCAGCGCGGCGTTGAAATCGGCGATCTGGGTGAGCGCCTTCACGCGAAAGCGCCCGCCGGGCTCCGGCAGGATGTTGTCGGAGGCTTCGTCGAAGTCGTACTCGTCCTCGATGTCGCCGACGATCTGCTCGAGCACGTCCTCGATGGTGACCAGGCCGGCTACCCCGCCGTACTCGTCGATCACGATCGCCATGTGGTTGCGGCTGGCGCGAAACTCGCGCAGCAGCACGTTGAGGCGCTTCGCCTCGGGCACGAACACCGCCGGCCGCAGCATCTCGCGCACGTTGAACTCTTCGTCGCCGGCGTAGTGACGCAGAAGATCCTTGGCCAGCAGCACGCCGATGACGTCGTCGCGATTCTGGTCGATCACCGGGAAGCGCGAGTGCGCGGTGGAGATGATCTGCGGGATGAAGGTTTCGATGGGCTCGTTGATGTCGATGAAATCCACCTGCGCGCGCGGGATCATGATGTCGCGCACCTGCATCTCGGAGACGGTGAGCGCGCCCTCGATGATGGACAGGGCGTCGGCGTCGAGCAGGTTGCGCGAATGCGCGGAGCGCAGCAGCTCCACCAGCTGCTCGCGGTCGCCCGGCTCGCGCATCAGCAGCGACGACAGGCGCTCGAGCAGGCTCGGCCGTGAAGGATCGTTCATGCTGGAGAAATTATTCTACCGTGTACGGGTCGCCAAACCCGAGGCGCTGCAGCAGGCGTATCTCCTCGCGCGCCATGCGCCGGGCTTCCGCTTTTCTTTCATGGCGGTAGCCGCGCAAATGCAGAATGCCGTGCAACAGGAGATGCGCATAGTGCGCTGCAACGCTCTTGCCCTGCGCGCGCGCCTCGCGGGTAATGACGGGGTGGCACAGCACTACGTCGCCGCGGCCCTTGCCATAGGGGAACGACAGCACGTTGGTGGCGTAGTCCTTGTTGCGGTAGGTGCGATTGAGCCGCCGCCCTTCCGCCGCGCCGACGATCCTTACGGTGACCTCGGAGGCATCCGGGGCCCATCTGCGCAGCGAGGCGGCGCCGGGCACGCCGCGGCGCGGGACTGCATACTGGATCGAGATCCTATTCTTCCTGCGTGTGCTGTTCGTAGGCATCGATGATGCGCGCCACCAGCGGATGGCGCACCACGTCCTGCGCGCCGAACTGGGTGAACGCGATGCCGCGCACGTCGGCGAGGATGCGCCGCGCCTCGATCAGCCCGCTTTTCTGCCCGCGCGCCAGGTCGATCTGGGTGACGTCGCCGTTCACCACCGCGCGCGCGCCGAAGCCGATGCGCGTGAGGAACATCTTCATCTGCTCGGGCGTGGTGTTCTGCGCCTCGTCCAGAATGATGAAGGAGTGGTTCAGCGTGCGCCCGCGCATGTAGGCGAGCGGCGCGAGCTCGATCGTGCCGCGCTCGAGGAGCTTGCCGGTCTTCTCGAATCCCATGAGGTCGTAGAGCGCGTCGTACAGCGGCCGCAGATACGGGTCGACCTTCTGCGCAAGATCGCCGGGCAGAAACCCCAGGCGCTCGCCGGCCTCCACCGCGGGCCGCACCAGCACGATGCGCTTGACCTTGTCGCGCTCCAGCGCGTCCACCGCGCAGGCCACCGCCAGGTAGGTCTTGCCGGTGCCGGCCGGTCCGATGCCGAAGGTGCAGTCGTGCGCCAGGATGTTCTCGATGTACTCCACCTGGCGCGGCGTGCGCCCGTGCAGGTCCTGGCGCCGCGTCAGCAGCTGCGGCCCGTCCTTCTTCGAGGAGGCGTCCTGCGCCAGCTCCGTGAGGCCGAGCTGCACGTCCTCGAGGCTCAGGTCGCCGGAGGCGCGGTCGTAGAAGTGCTCGAGCGCCTGCGCGGCGCGCTGCGCCTGCTCGCCGCGCACGGTGAACTTGCCGCCGCGCCGCGCGATCGTGACGTCGAGCGCGGTCTCGATCTGTCGCAGGTTCTCGTCGAGCGCGCCGCACAGGCGGGCAAGGCGCTGGTTGTCGACCGGGTCGAGCTTGACCTCGACGGCTTTACCGCGCATTCACCAGCTCGCCGCGCAGCGAGTGATGGAGGGCGGCCGTGACGCGCACCTCGACATAGCTGTTCGTGAGCCGCCCCGGGCCGGGAAAGTTCACGATGCGATTGTTGGCGGTGCGGCCGCTCAGCTCGGCGCGGCTTTTCTTCGACAGGCCTTCGACCAGCACGCGCTGCGTCGAGCCCACCATGGCTTCGCTGACCTTGCGCGCCTGATCCTCCAGCAGCGCCTGCAGGCGCTGCAGCCGGGCCGATTTCTCGTCGGCCGTCACGTCGTCGGCGAGCTCGGCGGCCGGCGTTCCCGGGCGGCGGCTGTACAGGAAGGTGAACGCGCCGTCGAAGTCGAGCTCGCGGGCGAGCATCAGCGTGGCCTCGAAGTCGGCCTCGGTCTCTCCGGGAAAGCCGACGATGAAGTCCGACGACAGGCTGAGGTCGGGCCGCGCCTTGCGCAGCCGGCGCACGATGGAGCGGTATTCGAGCGCGGTATAGCCGCGCTTCATCGCGGCGAGCACGCGGTCGGAGCCCGACTGCACCGGCAGGTGCACCTGCGGCGCGAGCTTGGGCAGCAGCGCGTGCGCATCGATGAGGCGCTGCGTGAATTCGCGCGGGTGCGAGGTGGTGTAGCGAATGCGCTCGATGGCCGGAATTTCGGACAGGTAGTGAAGCAGCTCGGCGAAATCCGCCTCGGCGCCGCCGATCGTGCCGCGCCAGGCGTTCACGTTCTGCCCGAGCAGCGTCACCTCCATCACGCCTTGCGAAGCGAGCTCGCTCACCTCGCTCACCACATCCTCGAACGGCCGCGAGATCTCCTCGCCGCGGGTGTAGGGCACCACGCAGAAGCTGCAGTACTTGCTGCAGCCTTCCATGATGGAAACGAAGGCCTGGGCGCCCGCGGCGCGCGCCGGCGGCAGGTGGTCGAACTTCTCGATCTCCGGGAAGGCGATGTCGACCTGCGGCTGTCCGGAGGTGCGCCGGCGTGCCAGCAGCTCGGGCAGCCGGTGCAGCGTCTGCGGCCCGAACACCACGTCGACATAAGGCGCGCGCGCCACGATGCCCGCGCCCTCCTGGCTCGCGACGCAGCCGCCCACGGCGATCATCAGGCCGGGCCGCGCCTGCTTCAGATGCCGGATGCGGCCCAGGTCGGCGAATACCTTCTCCTGGGCTTTCTCGCGCACGGAGCAGGTGTTGAAGACGATGAGGTCCGCCTCGTCGGGCTGCTGGACCGCGGTCGCGCCTTCGCTTTCGCGCAGCACGTCGGCGATCCGTCCCGAGTCGTACTCGTTCATCTGGCAGCCGAACGTCCGCAGGTAAAGCTTGCGCACCGGATTCACTCCGCGGCCGGCAGGGTCTTGGGCGTGCGCGCGAGCTCTTCCCGCGTCAGGATCCACACGCGATGCACCATGCCCGCGGCATCCACCTGATAGCGCACCGCGGTGCGGCTGGCGAGCGCCGTCGGCAGGACGAGGCGGTTGTAAGGGTCCCGGATCTGCGCGCCCGGGGATAGCCGCGCCGGCTTGCCGTCCAGCTCCACGATCATGTCCTGCAGGTGTCGCAATGTGGCCGGCTTGGCCTCGGGCGGGATGGCGCGCAGTTGGGCGTGCGCGGCAGGCGCGAGCAACAGGGTTGCCACAAGAACGAATTTGATGAGCTGCACGCGGTGATTCTAGGGGATGAAGGGAAATGGTGGCGAATCAGGGACTCGAACCCCGGACACACGGATTATGATTCCGCTGCTCTAACCAGCTGAGCTAATTCGCCACGTCCGGAACGGATGGCGCCATTATAGCCTCGTGGACCTCGACCTCATCGTAGTGGGCGGTGGCCCGGTCGGCGCCGCCTTGGCGCGCGCCGTGCGCGGCCTGGCGGTAGCGCTGGTGGCGGCCGAGCGGCGTGCATCGCCGGGCGTCCCTTACGAAGGGTTCGATGCGCGCGTCTATGCCCTCAGCCCCGGCAACGTGCGCTTCCTCGAGGGACTGGGCGCGATGCCGTCGGCGCAGGCCACACCGGTGCACGAGATGCGCGTCCACGGCGACGACGGTTCGCGCATCGAGTTCGACGCCTACCGCGCCGGCGTTCCGGAGCTGGGGTGGGTCGTCGAGGACCGGCTACTGCAGGATGCTTTGTGGCACGGGCTCGACGCCGAAATCGGCGTGCCGGCGTCCCTGGAGATCGGCAGCGAACAAGCCGTTGTGGGGCTCGCCGGGGGCCGCCAGCTCACCGCCAAGCTGGTGGCGGGTGCCGACGGCGCCCGCTCCTTCGTGCGCCAGCATGCCGGCATCGAAGCCCGGCAGAAGGACTACGGGCAAAGCGCGCTGGTGGCCAACTTCGCGTGCGAGCGTGGGCATGCCCACACCGCCTACCAGTGGTTCCAGCGCGGTCCGGTGCTCGCGCTGCTCCCGCTTCGCGGACGCCATGTCGCGATGGTCTGGTCCCTGCCCGCGGCAGACGCCGGGCGTATCGGCGCGCTCGCGCCCGAAGCGCTGTGCCGCGAGGTGGAGGCAGCGACGCACGGCGTGCTAGGGCAGCTTTCTCTGGTCACCGCGCCGCGCAGCTACCCGCTCAGCCGCCTGTCGGCGCGCCGCATGATAGGGCCGCGCGTGGCGCTTGCCGGCGACGCGGCACATGTCATTCATCCGCTGGCCGGGCAGGGCCTCAACCTCGGCTTGCAGGACGCGCGCGCGCTGGCACGGGTGCTCGCGCAGCGCGGGCCGCTGCGCGACCCTGGCGATGTGCGCCTGCTGCGCCGTTATGAGCGTGCGCGCGCCGAGCCCATCCTCGCCATGGATGCCATGGTGGACGGCCTGCACGCCCTGTTCGGCACGCAGAACCGGCTTGCTGCGCGGCTGCGCAACGCGGGATTGAACTTGACCGACCGCATTCCGGTCCTAAAGAACCTTCTTATCCGCCAGGCACTGCATTGAGCGTCCGTCATCGCCTATTG
>DATACE010000274.1:0-10811 GCA_036259215.1 Burkholderiales bacterium
CGGATCATGCCGAGCTCGTAGCGCGCGCGCTCCTCGATCGCCTCGATGCCCTGCTTCAGGTCGCGCACCTCGGCGGCGAGGGCGGAGTTGCGCCCTTCGAGCAGCCGGTTGGTCGCGCGCTGCGCCTCGAGCTGGCGGTCGTTCTCCCAGGCGCGCAGCCAGCCGCCCTTGCCCAGCCACAGCGGATACTGGACCAGCACGATGAGCGCACCCAGCGCGATGGCGAGGAGCTTCATCGGGCCGCGGGAAAGGCCTCCCGGCCGGGGTAGGTGACCGAGTCGCCCAGGTCCTCCTCGATGCGCAGCAGCTGGTTGTACTTGGCGACGCGGTCGGTGCGCGACAGCGAGCCGGTCTTGATCTGCAGCGCGTTGGTGCCTACCGCGATGTCGGCGATGGTGGTGTCCTCGGTCTCGCCGGAGCGGTGGGACAGCACCGTGCCATAGCCCGCGCGCTTGGCGAGCTCGATGGCCGAGAAGGTCTCGGTCAGGGTGCCGATCTGGTTCACCTTGATGAGGATGGCGTTGGCGGCGTGCTGCTCGATTCCCTCGCGCAGGATGCGCGTGTTGGTGACGAACAGATCATCGCCGACCAGCTGCAGCCTGCGGCCCAGCTTGGCGGTGAGCGCCTTCCAGCCTTCCCAGTCGCTCTCGGCCATGCCGTCCTCGATGGACACGATGGGATAGCGCGCCGCGAGGTCGCCCAGGTAGGACGCCAGCCCGCCCGCATCGAGGCGCTTGCCTTCGGATTCGAGCACATAGGCGCCGTCCCTGAAGAACTCGGAGGCGGCGCAGTCGAGCGCGAGGACCACGTCCTTGCCGGCGGCGTAGCCCGCGGCGCCGACCGCCTCGAGGATGAGCTCGATCGCGGCGGCGTGCGTCGCGAGGTCGGCCGGCGCAAACCCGCCCTCGTCACCCACCGCCGTGGACATGCCTTTCGCATCGATGAGCGATTTCAGCTTCTGGAAGATTTCCGCCCCGCAGCGCAGCGCCTCGCGGAAACTCTGCGCGCCCACCGGCACGATCATGAATTCCTGGAAATCCAGGCGGTTGTTGGCGTGCGCGCCGCCGTTGATCACGTTCATCATCGGCACCGGCATGCGCATGGCGCCCGAGCCGCCGAAATAGCGGTACAGCGGCAGCCCGGCCTCCTCGGCCGCCGCCTTGGCCACGGCCATCGACACCGCGAGCGTGGCGTTGGCGCCCAGGCGCGACTTGTTCTCGGTGCCATCGAGGTCGAGCAGCGTGCGGTCGATGAAGGCTTGCTCCACCGCGTCGAGCCCCACGATCGCCTCCGATATCTCGGTGTTCACGTGTTCCACCGCCTTCAGCACGCCCTTGCCGCCGTAGCGGCCCTTGTCGCCGTCGCGCAGCTCGATGGCCTCGCGGCTGCCGGTCGAGGCCCCCGAGGGCACCGCGGCCCGGCCCATGACCCCCGACTCGAGCAGCACGTCGGCCTCGACCGTCGGGTTGCCGCGCGAATCCAGGATTTCCCTGGCGACCACGTCTACGATCGAGCTCATTGTTTGACCCTCATTGCACGACTTTTTGTTCGGCGAATCCGTTCTTCTTCACCAGCCGGTCGAGCTCGAGCAGCGTCTCGAGCAGCTCCGGCATCATGCCCAGCGGCCAGGCGTTCGGGCCGTCGGACAGCGCCTTTTCCGGGTTCGGGTGGGTTTCCATGAACAGGCCCGCGACGCCGGTGGCGACCGCGGCGCGGGCGAGCACCGGGATGAACTCGCGCTGCCCGCCCGAGGCCGTGCCCTGCCCGCCCGGCAGCTGCACCGAGTGGGTGGCATCGAACACCACCGGGCAGCCGGTGCTGCGCATGATGGCTAGCGAGCGCATGTCGGACACCAGGTTCCCGTAGCCGAACGAAAAGCCGCGCTCGCACACGAGGATGTTGTCCTGCGCGGAGGCTAGCCGCGCCTTGTCCACCACGTTTTTCATTTCCTGCGGGGACAGGAACTGGCCCTTCTTGATGTTCACCGGCTTGCCCGCGGACGCGGCGGCGTGGATGAAGTCGGTCTGGCGACAGAGGAACGCCGGGGTCTGCAGCACATCGACCACCGCGGCGACCGGCTTGACTTCCTCCTCGGTGTGCACGTCGGTCAGCACCGGCACGCCGATCTGCTTTCTCACCTCGGCGAGGATGCGCAGGCCCTCCTCCATCCCCGGCCCGCGGAACGACTTGCCCGAGCTGCGGTTCGCCTTGTCGTAGGAGGACTTGAAGATGAAGGGGATGCCCAGCTTGCCGGTCATGTCCTTCAGCCGCCCCGCGACGTCCAGCTGCAGCCCGCGCGACTCCACCACGCAGGGCCCGGCAATGAGGAACAGCGGCCGCTCCAGGCCGACTTCAAAGCCACACAATCTCATGCGGCGACGACCGAGAGAGGGCGTTTTTCGCGCGCGCGGTGGCGCAGCGCCGCGGCCACGAACGCCTTGAACAGCGGGTGGCTGTCGCGCGGGGTTGAGGTGAACTCCGGGTGGAACTGCACGCCGACGAAGAACGGATGCGCCGGCAGCTCCATGATCTCGGGCAGGTGCTCGCTCGGCGTACGCGCCGAGACCTTGTAGCCCTTGGCCTCGAGCTGGGGCACGTAGATGTTGTTGACTTCGTAGCGGTGCCGGTGGCGCTCGTTGACCTCTTTCCCGTAGATCGAGAACGCCAGGGTATCGGGCTCCACCGGGCACTTCTGCGCCCCGAGGCGCATGGTGCCGCCCAGCTCCGACTTGTCCGTGCGCTTCTCGATGCGGCCGGTGCGGTCCAGCCACTCGGTGATGAGCGCGACCACCGGGTGCGGCGTGTCCGGGTCGAACTCTGTGCTGTTGGCGTCTTCCAATCCGGCCACGTTGCGCGCGAATTCTATGGTGGCGAGTTGCATGCCCAGGCAGATGCCCAGGTACGGAATGCCGTGCTCGCGCGCGTAGCGGATGGCGGCGATCTTGCCTTCGGTGCCGCGCTTGCCGAAGCCGCCGGGCACCAGCACGGCGTCCATCTTCTCCAGCGCGCCGACGCCGGCCTTCTCGATCTCCTCGGAATCCACGTAGCGGATGTTCACCTTGGCGCTCGCGTGGATGCCCGCGTGGCGCAGCGCCTCGTTCAGGCTCTTGTAGGAATCCTGCAGGTCGACGTACTTGCCGACGAAGGCGATGTCGACGACATGCTGCGGCTGCTGCTGCGCCTGCACCAGCTTCACCCACGAGGTGAGGTCCGCCGCGCGCGCCAGGATGGCGAGCTTGTGGCACACGATCTCGTCGAGCATCTGCTCGTGCAGCATCATGGGGATCTTGTAGATCGAGTCCACGTCCCACGCGGAAATCACCGCCTCCTTCTGCACGTTGCAGAACAGCGCGATCTTGCGCCGCTCGTCTTCCGGCAGCGGCCGGTCGGTGCGGCACAGCAGCGCGTCGGGCTGGATGCCGATCTCGCGCAGCTCCTTAACTGAGTGCTGGGTGGGCTTGGTCTTGATTTCGCCGGCCGAGGCGATGTAGGGCACCAGCGTAAGGTGGATGTAGCAGACGTTGTTGCGCCCCAGCTCCAGGCCCATCTGCCGGATCGCCTCGAGAAAGGGCAGCGACTCGATGTCGCCCACCGTGCCGCCCACTTCCACGATCGCCACGTCGGCATCGCCGGCGCCGCGCTTGATGAAGGCCTTGATCTCGTCGGTGATGTGCGGGATCACCTGCACCGTGCCGCCGAGGTAGTCGCCGCGGCGCTCCTTCTTGATCACCGACTCGTAGATCTGGCCGGTGGTGAAGTTGTTCCAGCGGCGCATCTTGGAGCTCTGGAAGCGCTCGTAGTGGCCGAGATCCAGGTCGGTCTCCGCCCCGTCCTCGGTGACGAACACCTCGCCGTGCTGGAACGGGCTCATGGTGCCCGGATCGACGTTGATGTAGGGGTCCAGCTTGATGTTGGTGACGCGGATGCTGCGCGACTCGAGGATCGCGGCGAGGGAGGCGGCGGCGATGCCTTTCCCGAGCGAGGAAACTACACCACCGGTAACGAAAACATACTTGGTCATGTACCCACGGCGTGTAGGGATGGAGGAGTTTACACGAATTTAAGCAGTCGCAAGCTCCGGGCGGTTCCTGAAGTATTCGAGCGCCCCCGGGTTGGCGAGCGCCTCGAGATTCTTGACATCGCGGCCGTGCACCACCTCGCGCACCGCCAGCTCGACGATCTTGCCGCTCTTGGTGCGCGGGATGTCCTCGACCTGCAGGATTTTTGCCGGCACGTGGCGGGGCGTCGTGTTCTCCCGGATGCGCCGCTTGATGGCGCTCGCCAGCGGCTCCGAGAGCGCGACGCCCGCCTTCAGCTTCACGAACAGCACCACGCGCACGTCGCCCTCCCACTCCTGGCCGATGACCAGGGCTTCGACCACCTCGTCGAGCTGCTCGACCTGGCGATAGATCTCGGCGGTGCCGATGCGCACGCCGCCGGGGTTGAGCACCGCGTCCGAGCGCCCGTAGATGATCAGGCCGCCGTGCGGCGTGATCTCGCACCAGTCGCCGTGGCGCCAGACGTTGGGGTATTTCTCGAAATACGCGGCGCGGTATTTTGCGCCGTCGGGGTCGTTCCAGAAGCCCAGCGGCATGGCGGGAAACGGCCGCGTGCAGACCAGCTCGCCCTTCTCGCTCGTTACGGCCTGCCCGTGCTCGTCGAACACTTCCACCGCCATTCCCAGACCCTTTGCCTGGATCTCGCCGCGCCATACCGGTCCCATCGGATTGCCCAGCACGAAGCACGACACGATGTCGGTGCCCCCCGAGATCGACGACAGGCAGACGTCGTCCTTCACGTTCCGGTAGACGTAGTCGAAGCCCTCGGGCAGCAGCGGCGAGCCGGTCGAGAGCACCGCGCGCAGTGGCGCCAGGCGGTGCGTGTCCTTGGGCTTCAGCCCAACCTTGGCGATGGCGTCGATGAACTTGGCCGAGGTGCCGAAATGCGTCATGCCGGCGGCGTCGGCAAAGTCGAACAGGATGCGGCCGCGGTCGACGAACGGCGAGCCGTCGTAGAGCAGCAGGGTGGCCTGCGAGGCGAGCCCCGACACGAGCCAGTTCCACATCATCCATCCCAGGGTGGTGAAGTAAAACAGGCGATCCCCCGGCTGCACGTCGCTGTGCAGGCGGTGCTCTTTCAGGTGCTGCAGCAGCGTGCCGCCGGCGCCGTGCACGATGCACTTGGGCACGCCGGTGGTCCCGGACGAGTACAGGATGTACAGCGGGTGGTTGAACTCGAAGCGCTCGAAGCGCATCTCCTGGGGGTCGAAGGGCTCGACGAAATCCAGCATGGCCGTGCCGCAGGTGGCGCGCCGGCCGAGGTAATCGATCACCACGCATTCCTCGACGCTCGGCAGCTTGGCGAGCACCGCCTCCACCTTTTCCTGGCAGTCGAACTCCTTGCCTGCATAGAGGTAGCCGTCGGCGCAGAACAGCACCTTCGGCTCGATCTGGCCAAAGCGGTCGAGCACGCCCTGCACGCCGAAATCGGGCGAGCAGCTGGACCACACGGCGCCCAGGCTGGCGGTGGCCAGCATGGCGGCGGTCGCCTCCGGCAGGTTGGGCAGGTAGCCGGCGACGCGGTCGCCTTTCTTCACCCCGGCGTCGGCCAGCGCCTGGGCAAGCCGTGAAACCAGGGCGTGCAATTGGGCGAATGTGAGGGTTCTCTTGATTCGCTCCTCGCCCCAGAACACGATGGCGTCGGCCGCGTCGCGCCGGCGCAGCAGGTTCTCGGCGAAGTTGAGCCTGCCCTCCGGGAACCAGCGCGCGCCGGGCATGCGCCCGCCGTCCACCAGCGTGCGCCCGCCCTTGTCGCCCTGCACCTCGCAGAAATCCCACACCAGGTTCCAGAACTCGTCGCTGCGCTCGACCGACCAGGCATGCAGGTCCTGGAAGGAATCCTTTCGCGCAAGGCGCAGGAAGCGCGCGAGCTCCGTTCCGGCCGCGCGCTGCGCCGAGGGCTGCCACAGGGGCTTCACTGGAGCAATGAGCGGATCCTTTCCGGAATGCGCACGGGCTTTTGCGACTGCAGGTCGATGAACACCACCACGGCGACCCCGTCGGCGCAAAGCTCCTCGCCGACGCTCAGCTCGTAGAAGGTCGAAACGCTGGAGCCGCCCGGGGCGCCGGCGAAAAGCTTCACGTCCACCCTGCCCGGATAGCTCATCGGCTTCCTGAAGTTGCACGAGGTGCTGACGATGACGATGCCCAGCGCGCTCCAGGTCTCGCGCTCCGGCACCAGGGCGTCGAACCAGGCGATGCGCGCCTGCTCCATGTAGCGAAAGTAGACGGTATTGTTGACGTGGCCCATGGCGTCCATGTCGCCCCAGCGCATGGGAATGCTCTCGACGTGGACCAGCCGCCGCAACGGTGCCTGTGGCGTCATCGGCGCTGATTATAATTCCGCGATGTCGCGCGAATCGATGGAGTACGACATCGTCGTGGTCGGCGCCGGCCCTGCCGGCCTCGCCGCGGCGATCCGGCTGAAGCAGCTCTCGCCCGGCATCTCGGTGTGCGTGCTCGAGAAGGGCTCCGAGGTCGGCGCGCACATCCTGTCGGGCGCGGTAATGGACCCGCGGGCGCTCAACGAGCTGATTCCCGACTGGAAGGGCAAGGGCGCGCCGCTGAACGCGCCCGTATCCGAGGACCGCTTTCTGTTCCTCACCGAAGGCTCCGCGATCCAGACGCCCCAGTTCCTGCTGCCGGGCTGCTTCAAGAACCACGGCAACTACGTGGTCAGCCTGGGCAACGTGTGCCGCTGGCTCGGGCAGCAGGCCGAAGCCTTCGGCGTGGAGATCTTCCCCGGGTTCGCGGCCGCGGAGGTTCTTTTCGAGGGCGAGCGCGTGACCGGCGTAGCCACCGGCGACGTCGGCATCAACCGCGCGGGCGAGAAAACCGAAGCCCATCAGCCCGGCATGGAGCTGCGCGGCAAATACACGTTCTTCGCCGAGGGCTGCCGCGGCCATCTCGGCCGGCAGCTGGAGGCGCGCTACAAGCTGCGCAAAGGCGCCGACCCGCAGGTGTACGGCATCGGCCTGAAGGAGCTGTGGGAGGTGAAGCCCGAGGCGCACCAGAGCGGCCTGGTGATCCACACCGCCGGCTGGCCGCTCGAAGCCGACGTCTACGGCGGCTCTTTCGTCTATCACATGGAAGACCGGCAGGTCGCGGTGGGCTTCGTCGTCGGCCTGGGCTACAGCAATCCGTACCTCTCGCCGTACGACGAATTCCAGCGCTTCAAGCGGCATCCGGCCATCCGCCGTTTCCTGGAGGGCGGCAAGCGCATCTCGTACGGCGCGCGCGCCATCGCCGCAGGTGGGCTGCAGTCGCTGCCGCGGCTGGTGTTCGACGGCGGCGCCTTCATCGGCGACGAAGCCGGCTTCCTCAACGCATCGCGCATCAAGGGCAGCCACTGCGCCATCAAGTCGGGCATGCTCGCCGCCGAAGCCGCGGCGCAGGCGCTCGGGGAAGGACGCGCCGGCGACTCACTGGAGGCCTATCCCGAGGCCTTCCGCAAAAGCTGGCTGCACGAGGAGCTGCATCGCGGGCGCAACTTCAAGCCGTGGATGTCCAAGGGCCTGTACACCGGCGCGCTCATGGTGGGCATCGACCAGCTGGTGCTGCGCGGCAAGGCGCCCTGGACCCTGCGCCACGCGCACGCCGACCACCAGACGCTGGTGCCCAAGAGCCAAGCGAAGCCCATCGACTACCCCAAGCCCGACGGCAAGCTCACCTTCGACCGCCTGTCCTCGGTATTCCTGTCCAACACCAACCACAACGAGGACCAGCCGGTCCACCTCACCCTGAAGGACCCGTCCATCCCGGTGAACGTCAACCTCGCCGTCTATGCCGGTCCCGAGCAGCGCTACTGCCCGGCGCAGGTCTACGAGTTCGTCCCGGCCGACGGCGGGCATCGATTGCAGATCAACGCGCAGAACTGCGTGCACTGCAAGACCTGCGACATCAAGGACCCGCGCCAGAACATCGTCTGGGTGACGCCCGAAGGCGGCGGCGGCCCGAACTACCCGAACATGTGAGGCGAGCGCGCGTTCAGAGCGCGGTAGCGAGCTCGCCGAGAAGCGCTTTCGGATCTACCGGCTTGACCAGGTGGGCGTCGAACCCGGCTGCCAGCGCGCGCCGGCGGTCCTGCGGCTCGCCGCGGGCCGTCACGGCTATCAGACGGGCGCGAGAGGTATCCGGCGCCTGCCGGAGCATGCTTGCCACGACATATCCCTCGGCGTCCGGCAGGCCGATGTCGCACAGCACGATATGGGGCCGCAGCTGGGCCGCGGCAGACAACCCTTCCCCGGCGTTATGGGCCACGCTTACCTGGAAGCCGCACAGCCCGAGCAGCCTGCGTAGGCTTTCAGCAGCGTCGAGATTGTCTTCCACCACTAGGACCCTCATTTCCTTAGCGTCCATGCGCCCATTGTGCGTCCTCGTCCGGGTTCGATCTATCAACGATGGTCGCAAGCGCGCGTGGCGCTCACGCGAAAATCGGGTGGCGGACCGACGACGGGATGTTCAGGCCGCGGCGGCCTTGCCCTCCGGCGCGCGCGGCAGGTACTTCTCGACCTCCTCGGCGGGGATCGGCCGGCTCACCAGGTAGCCCTGGATCTGGTCGCACCCCAGGTCGCGCAGCAGGCGCACCTGCTCGTCGTCCTCGACGCCCTCGGCGATCACCTTCAGCCCCAGGGTATGGGCGAGCGACACGATCATGGCGACGATGTTGCGCGGGTAGCCGGCATCGCGCATGCGCACGACGAAGCTGCGGTCGATCTTCAGCACGTCCACCGGCAGCCGCGCGAGATAGCTGAGCGAGCAGTAGCCGGTGCCGAAGTCGTCCACCGAGATTTCCACGCCGGCGCGACGCAGCGTCTGCAGCTTGCGCGTGGTCTCGTCGATGTCGTCCACCAGCACGCTCTCGGTGATCTCGACATCCAGCAGGGGCTTGTCGCGGCCGAAGCCGGCGATGGCATCGAGCACCGAGTCGACGAAGTCCTTCTGGCGCAACTGGATGGCGGAGACGTTGACCGAGGTGCGCGGCACCAGCGCGCCGAGCGCCTGCCAGCGTCGGATGTCCTCGACTGCGCGCTGCAGCGCCCAGCGGCCGGCGACCAGGATCATGCCGGTCTCCTCCATCAGCGAGACGAACTTCGCCGGCGGCACCGCCCCGAGCTCCGGGTCCTGCCAGCGGATCAGCGCCTCCAGCCCGGCCAGCTCGCCGCTGCGCACGTCGACCTTGGGCTGATAGTGCAGCGCGAGGCGCCCGTCGTCGATCGCGCGCCGCAGCCGGTGCTCCAGGGCGAGGGACTCGGCCACGCGCGCGTTCATCTCCGGCGCGTAGAACAGGAAGCGCTGGCCGTCGTGCTTGGCCTGGTTGAGCGCCGTCTCGGCGTTGGCGCACAGCGTCTCGGTGCTTTCGCCGTCGGTTGGGAACACGGCGATGCCGGCCTTCATCGTCACGCGCAGCTCCACCCCGTCGATCACCACCGGCCGGCTGAAGGCTTCGCCGAGCCGCTCGATCAGCCAGTGGATGGTGTCGCCGGGATGATCGAACCCCGCCACGGCGATGGCAAAGTGGTCGGCGCCCACGCGCGCCACGGTATCCTGGTCGCGCGCGGCGCTGCGCAGGCGCCCCGCCACTTCGCGCAGCAGGTCGTCGCCCGAGCGCCGGCCGAAGGTCTCGTTCACCATGCGAAAGCGCTCGAGGTCGAGGTACACCGCGGCGGCGAAGCGCTTCTCGCGCCGCGCCGCGAGCAGCGCCTGGCCCAGCCGGTCTATGAACAGGTTGCGGTTGGGCAGGTCGGTGAGCGAGTCGTGGTATGCAAGGTAATACATGCGCGCGCGCTGCTCCAGGTGGTGCAGCGCGAACGCGATGTCGCCGGCAAGCTCCTGCAGCAGCCGCATCTCCTCCTCGTCGAACACATCCTTCGCCCGCGCGTACAGGAGCAGCGCACCCGCGCGCTCGCCCGAGAACATGAGCGGCAGCACCGCATACGCGCGAAAGCCCTGGCGCAGCGCCGCGTCGCGGCCGGGGGACGCGGATCTTTCGAGGTCGTTGCACACGCCCGGCTCCGGGAACGGCTCGGCCGGCAGCTCCTTGCCGCTCGAGACGACCTCGCCAGCCGTGGAAATCGCCGCGAAGCCGAACCCGCCGCGCTGCACGGCGATGCGGCACGCCTCGGCGAGCAGCTCGTCGCGGTCCGAGACCCGCACGATGAGCGCATTCACCGCGCTCAAGGTCTCCAGCGTGCGGTTGAGCCGCTGGATGCGGCGCTGCTGCGCCTCCAGGGTGCCGGTCTTCTCCAGCAGCTGGTCGACCACCACGCGCAGGTGCTCGCCGCCCAGGTCGGCCCCGCCGGCGGCCGGCCGCTGGGTGCGCTCGTCGAGCACTTCGCGCACCGCGCGCAGGATGACATCGTTGTCCGAAGGCTTGACCAGCACGCGCGCCACGCCATGCGCCTGCGCAAGCTGCTGCGCCTCCTGGCCGGCGAAGTACGCGGTGTAGAACATGACCGGCACGCCCGAGGTCGCCGCATCGGCGCGCAGCTCGCGCGCGAGGACGTAGCCGTCCATGCCCGGCATGAGCACGTCCGAGATCACCAGATCCGGAGGCGCGGCGCGCGCCTGGGCGAGCGCCTGGCGCGCACCGGCGGCGCGCGCCACCTCGTAACCGGAAACCTCGAGCAGCGAGGCGAGCGCTTCGCGGTTCGCGCGGTTGTCGTCGACGACCAGTATCGTGGCGGCCATGCTGAATAGACATGGTCGCGCAACCTCAGTGCCCGCGCGAGGTGCCCTGCCAACAATTTCGTC
>DATACE010000275.1:0-7133 GCA_036259215.1 Burkholderiales bacterium
CCCAGGCCTTGCGCGCCGATGCCCAGCGCATTCACCTTGTCGTAGAGCTCGATGCGCAGCTCCTCCACCTTGTTCCTCGGCCCGCGCGCCTTCAGCTCCGCCATGCTGATGGCCAAGGAAGCGCTGATGGAGCCGATCGACATGGCCGAGCTCAAGCCGCGCGGGCCGAAGAACAAGGTCGAGGAGCTGCGCATCGAGCTCTACGACAAGGTCAATGCGCTGGGCATCGGCGCGCAAGGGCTGGGCGGCTTATCCACGGTTTTGGATATAAAAGTAAAAACATATCCAGTGCATGCGGCGAACCGGCCGGTGGCCATGATTCCGAACTGCGCCGCCACGCGGCACGCCCACTTCGTGCTGGACGGCTCGGGCCCGGCGGAGTTCGAGGCGCCCAAGCTGTCCGACTGGCCGGCGGTCACCTGGACCCCGGACGCGAAGTCCCGCAAGGTCGACCTGAACGCCCTCACCAAGGCGCAGGTCGCGTCGTGGAAGCCGGGCGAGCGCCTGCTGCTTTCGGGAAAGCTCCTGACGGGCCGCGATGCCGCCCACAAACGCATTGAAGACTTGCTAAGAAACAATCAACCGCTTCCCGTCGACTTTACCAGCCGGGTCATCTACTACGTCGGCCCGGTGGACCCGGTGCGCGACGAGGTGGTCGGCCCGGCGGGCCCGACCACCTCGACGCGCATGGACAAGTTCACCGACACCATGCTGGGGAAAACCGGCCTGCTGGCGATGATCGGCAAGGCCGAGCGCGGCCCGGCGGCGATCGAGTCCATCCGCAAGCACAAGGCGGCCTACCTCATGGCGGTGGGCGGAGCGGCCTACCTCGTGGCCAAGGCGATCCGCAAGTCGCGCGTGCTCGCCTTCGAGGACCTGGGCATGGAAGCGATCTACGAGTTCGAGGTCCAGGACATGCCGGTGACCGTGGCGGTCGATGCCAACGGCACTTCGGTGCACAGCACCGGACCGGCCGAGTGGTCGAAGAAAATCATCGAGCTCAAGCTGCCGGTGAGCGCCGCGTGAGCCAAGTCTTCATCTGCGAGGTGGGCCCGCGCGACGGGCTGCAGAATGCAAAGCACCTCATGCCCACCGAGGCAAAAAAGGCGTGGATCGCCGCGCTCGCCGCCGCCGGCGTGCGTGAAATCGAGGTCGGCTCGTTCGTGCCGCCCAAGCTGATTCCCGCCATGGCGGACACGGCGGAAATCGTGGCCTTTGCCCGCTCGCTCCCCGGCGTGCAGGTCGTCGCGCTGGCGCCGAACCTCAAGGGCTTCCAGCGCGCGCTCGAGGCGGGCGCGCACAAGGTGACCTTTCCGGTGTCGGCGAGCCGGCTGCATAGCGAGTCGAACGTGCGCATGACGCCCGAGCAGATGGTGGAGGAGGTGCGCAGGTGCGCGCAGCATCCCCATCCCGGCGTGCAGATCGAAGGCGCCGTATCCACCGCCTTCGGCTGCACCCTGCAGGGCGTGGTGCCGGAAGACGACGTGCTGCGCATCGCCGCTGCGCTGGCCGAGTTCTGCGACTGCGTGGCGCTTGCCGATACCGTGGGCTATGCGAACCCGGTCCAGATCCGCCGGCTTTTCAGGAAAGTGAAAAACGAGATCGGCGAGAAGCTGGAAGCCGCGCACCTGCACAACACGCGCGGTCTGGGCCTCGCCAACGCGCTCGCGGCGTACGAGGAAGGCGTGCGGCACTTCGACAGCTCCATGGGCGGGCTGGGCGGCTGCCCGTTCGCCCCGGGCGCGAGCGGCAACGTGATCACCGAAGACCTGGTGTTCATGTTCGAGAGCATGGGGATCGACACCGGGATCGAGCTGGAGAAGCTGTTTTCCGCCCGGACAATTCTCGCCCAGGGCATTCCCGAAGAGCCGATCTACGGCCACACGCCGCTCGCCGGCCTGCCCAAAGGATTCCGTGCTGCCGTGTGAACAGGGGGACCTTGGGCGGTCGCCCCGTACCCCCCGGCAAGTATGAATCTTCCATTGGAGGGCGTGCGCGTGGTGGAGTTTGCGCACATGGTGATGGGCCCGTCCTGCGGGCTGGTGCTCGCCGACCTGGGCGCCGAGGTGATCAAGGTGGAGCCGCTCGCCGGCGACAACACGCGCCGCCTCGAGGGCGCCGGCTCGGGGTTCTTCCCGGTGTTCAACCGGAACAAGAAAAGCCTGGCGGTGGACCTGCAGCAGCCGGAGGGAAAGCGTCTGGTGAGGAAACTCATCGGCACTGCCGACGTCCTCACCGAGAACTTCCGGCCCGGCGCGCTCGACAAGCTGGGTTTCGGTTTCGAAGAACTGAAAGGCGAGAACCCCAGGCTCATCTACTGCTCCCTGAAGGGCTTCCTCAAAGGCCCCTACGACCACCGCCCGGCGCTCGACGAAGTGACCCAGATGATGGGCGGCCTCGCCTATATGACCGGGCTGCCCGAGCGGCCTTTGCGCGCCGGCGCCTCGGTGGTCGACATCCTGGGCGGCACTTTCGCCGCGGTCGCGATCCTCGCCGCATTGCGCGAGCGCGAGTCGACCGGGCGCGGCAAGCGCGTCACCAGCGCGCTGTTCGAGAGCACCGCCTACCTGGTCGCGCAGCATATGGCGCAGTTCCAGCTGACCGGCGAGGCGCCTCCGCCCATGTCGGTGAAGCGCCCGGCCTGGAGCGTCTACGACATCTTCGAGACCGCGGGCGGCGGCCGCCTGTTCGTCGGCGTGGTCACCGATACGCAATGGCAGACGCTTTGCCGCGACTTCGGCCTGCATGACCTGGAGAAAGACGTCCGGCTGAGAACCAACGGCATGCGGGTGAAGGAGCGATCCTGGCTGCTGCCGCGGCTGGCCGAGGTCTTCAGGGCGCACAGCCAGGAGAGCCTGGCGGCGAAGCTCGAGGCCATGGGCCTGCCCTTCGCGCCGATCGCCAAGCCTTGGGACCTGCTGGAGGACGCCCATCTGCGGGCCTCGTGTGGATTGCTGGAAACCAAAACGGATAAAAAGAGCATCCGTGTCCCGGCGCTGCCGATCGAGCTCGACGGCGAGCGGCTGGGCAAGCGCTGCGATCCGCCGCGGGTCGGCGAGCACGCCGCGGAATTGCTCGCCGGGCTGGGGTGCTCTCCCCTGGAGATTCAGGCGCTGGTCGACAAGCGTATAGTCGCCCTGCCCTAGCCCACCACCCAGAGGAGGAGCACATGTCGTTAAGCAGGATCGTACTCGGAGTTTCGTTCGTAGCCCTTGCCGGCGCCGCAGCCGCGCAGGACAAGCGCCCCGGCTACGGCCCGACGGTCAACCTGGCCACGGCCAAGAAGATCGCCGGCGCCACCATCGCGGAATGCCAGAAGAACGGCTGGAACGTCGCGGTCGCCGTGGTCGACCCGCACGGCTCGCTGCTGTATTTCGAACGCATGGAAGACACGCAGTACGCGAGCAACGACATCGCCATCGGCAAGGCCAAGGCCGCCGCGACCTACCGGCGCCCGACCCGCGCCTTTGCCGACGTGATCAACAAGAACAGCCCCGCGACGGCCACGCTGCCCGGCGTGTTCGCTTCTCCGGGCGGCGTGCCGATCTTCGCCGACGGCAAGGTCACCGGCGCGGTCGGCGTGAGCGGCGTCACCGGCGACCAGGACGAGCAGTGCGCCAAGGCCGGCATCGGCGGCATGTAAGCCCAACCCCGATTCTTATTTCATCTTGCAGTCCCGCCCGTAGGCGTCGGCACGGTCGTTCAGGACCGTGCCGATCGTCTTGTGGACGATGCGGCCGGCGGCGTCCTTGCCCACCAGCTGCAGGTAGTAGTCCTGCACGGGGAAGTGGTTGCGGCCGAACTTGAAGTCGCCGCGCACGCTTTTGAAGTCCGCCGCCCTGAGCGCCGCACGCAGCGCGTCTTTGTCCTCGATGCGGCCCTTCACCTTGCGCACCGCCGCGTCGATGAGCATCGCCGTGTCGTAGCCGGTGGAGGCATAGCCGGTGGGCAGGCGGTTGTAGGCTTTCTGAAACTCGGCGACGAACTTGCGGTTGGCGTCGTTATCCATGTCCAGCGACCAGTGGCCGACGCTGAACAGACCCAGCATCGGGTCGCCGACGGCGCGGATGATGTCCTGGTCCGAGCCCCACAGCGGCACGATGAGCTGCATGTCCTTCGACATGCCGGCGGCCACGAACTGCTTGATGAAGTTCACGCCCATGCCGCCGGGCAGGAACACGTACAGCGCCTCGGGCTTGGCCGCGCGGATCTGCGAGAGCTCCGCTGCGTAGTCGAGCTGCCCGAGCTTGGTGTACATCTCCTCCACCAGCTTGCCCTTGTAGTAGCGCTTGAAGCCGTTGGCCGCGTCGTGGCCGCCGACGTAGTTGGGCGCGAGGAACAGCACGTTCTTGATGCCCTTGGAGGTGACGTACTGGCCGGCCGCCTCGCTGTAGGCTTCGCTGGGCCAGGAGGAAACGAAGAAGAACGGGTTGCACTGCGCGCCCGAGTACAGCGCCGGGCCGGCGTTGGGCGCGATGAAGAAGGTCTTGGCGGCGATCACGTCCGGCGCGATGGCCACCACGATGTTGGAGAACACCGGCCCGGTGATGAAATCCACCTTCTCCAGGCGCAGGTAGCGCTCGGCGATCTGCTTGGCGTTCTCCGGCTTGAGCTGATCGTCGCTCGCCAGCACCTCGGCGGGCAGGCCGCCGAGGCGGCCGCCGTTCAGCTTGATCGCCAGGTTGAATGCGTCGCGGATATCGATGCCGATGGCGGCATTCGGCCCGGACAGCGTACTGATGAAGCCGATTTTCAGCTTGTCGGCGGCGTGAGCCGCAACGGCGAGCATCGAAAGAACCAGAAACAGGAATTTCACGTACCCCTCCTCAGCGTTGTACCCGTGGGACCTTCATTTTCTCGTCGGCGATCCGGCCGCGGTCGATGACCACTTTGCCGTCCAGCGCCACCGTGCAGTCGCGCATCGGCACGTCGTAGTGCCCCCGCGTGCTGCGCTTGCCCCCGCCCTGGGTGTTGGGCCCGGTCGAGAACAGGAAATTGCCCGGGAAGGTGCGCGCCCCGGCGCGGTGGCGCTCCGGCGCGTCGCCGTGCAGCGCGATCGCATGCCACAGCGCCTGCGGGTTCATGCCCCAGCCCAGGTGCGACACGGCGTACGGGTCGCGGTCCGCCGCGCCGCTTTTGCCGTCCTCCAGCCAGTCGAGCATCAGCTTCGCGTCCAGGCCGCCTTCAATGGCGACGATGTGGCCTTCGCGGATCTCGAGCTTCACCGGGTCGGCGACGTAGCGGCAGTAGGGCAGGATCACGATGTCGCCGGGCTGGAACACCACCGTGCCGTGCGCGCTGCCTTCGTTCGGGAAGGTGTGGATATGCCCGCCGCCCCAATGGTCGAAATGGCCGCGCTCGTCGGCGTAGCCCCACTGCGTCATCACCGGGTACTCGCCGCAGCGGTAGGTGAGGTCGGTACCGGCGTCGCTCGTCACCTTCACCGTTTTGGTTTTTTTGTAAAGGCCTTCCGCGTACTTGCACGCCTCCTTGAGCCCCGGCGGCGACATGAGCTGCTCCAGCTCGTCGGGCGCATCGATGATCATGAGCACGCGCGTGCCGCCGTCGAGCACCTTTTTCAGCCATTGGGTGAACAGCGGCACGTGGAACACGACCACCAGGTCGGCGGCGCGCACCGCTTCCAATGTCCCCTTGCACTGGCCAATGGTCGGCACGCCCACCTTGGTCCACGACGGCAGCGAATTCACGCACAGCTCGTAAATATCGGCGCCCAGCTCGTCCGCCGCGGCGAACGCCGCCTGGATGTACTCGCGCCGCGTGGCAAGGTCGCTGACTAGCGCGAGCGTTTCGCCCTTTTCCACCCGGCACAGCTCGAGCTCCTGGCGGTACAGCGCGGCGAGCCTGGCGGGATTCATTTGCGCATTATGGCGCGCCACACGCGATGCGGCGTAGCCGGCATTTCGACCTCGGTGACCCCAAGCGGCGCGAGCGCATCGAGCAGCGCGCTCATCACCGCCGCCGGCGCACCGATCGCGCCGGATTCCCCGCAGCCCTTGGCGCCCAGCGGGTTGTGGGTGCAGGGCTGGCTTTCGTCGGTCTGCGAATGAAAAAACGGCAGGTCCGAGGCGCGCGGCAACGGGTAATCCATGAAAGAAGCCGACAGAAGCTGCCCCTCCTCGTACACGGTGCGCTCGCCGAGCGCCTGCCCGATGCCCTGCGCGAGGGCGCCGTGGATCTGCCCCTCGACGATCATGGGATTGATCACCGTGCCGACGTCGTCCACCGCGTGGTAGGCGACGATGTGCACGGCGCCGGTCTGCGGGTCCACCTCCACCTCGCAGACGTGGGCGCCGTTGGAGAAAGCGAAGTTGGCCGGGTCGTAGAAGGCGCTCTCGTCCAGCCCGGGCTCGAGAATCTCGAGCGGGTAGCGGTGCGGGGCGTGGGCGGCCCGCGCGACCTCCGCGAACGAAACCTTGCGATCGGTGCCGGCGATGCGGAAGCAGCCTTCGGAAAACTCCACATCCGCCGCGGCGGCCTCGAGAAGATGACCCGCGATGCGCCGCCCCTTCTCCACCACCTTGTCGATCGCCTTGGAAAGCGCCGAGCCGCCCACCGCGATGGAGCGCGAGCCGAACGTGCCGGTCCCCGCGGGCACCGCGGCCGTGTCGCCTTCTATGATGGAGATTCTGGAAAGATCGACGCCCAGGCGATCCTGCAGAATCTGCGTGAAAGTGGTCTCGTGCCCCTGGCCGTGGTTGTGCGTGCCCAGGTACGCCGTGACGCTGCCGTCGGGCGCCACGCGCACCTGCGCCGCCTCGTAGAAGCCGCCCTTCGCGCCCATCATGCCGGCGAGGCGCGAGGGCGCCACGCCCGAAGACTCCACGTAGCAGGCCAGGCCGATTCCCCGCAGCCGGCCTTTGCTTTTCGACTGTTTCGCCCTCTGGAGAAAGCTTTCGTAGCCGGCTGCGTCGAGCGCGCGCCCGAAGATCTTCGGAAAATCGCCGCAGTCGTAGGTCGGTCCCACTGGGGTCCTGTATGGCATTGCCGTGCGCGGAATGAAGTTGCGCCGCCGGATCTCGGCGCGATCCACGCCGAGCGTGCGCGCCGCCTTGTCGGCCAGCCGCTCCAGCACATAGCAGGCCTCCGGGCGGCCGGCGCCGCGGTAGGCGTCG
>DATACE010000276.1:0-1848 GCA_036259215.1 Burkholderiales bacterium
GAGCGCATCAAGCGCTACGAGACCACGGTCGGCCGCTCGCTGCTGTCCGAAATCCTGCCGGCGGGCCTGTCTTTCGAGCTGCTCAACAAGCCGCTCAAGAAGAAGGAGATCTCGCGCCTCATCAACATCGGCTTTCGCCGCTGCGGCCTGCGCGAGACGGTGATTTTCGCCGACAAGCTGATGCAGGCGGGCTTCACCATCGCCACGCGCGCCGGCATCTCGTTCGGCGTGCACGACATGACCATCCCGGCGCAAAAGCAGGAGCTGATCCGCGCCTCGGAGAACGAGGTGAAGGAGATCGAGAACCAGTACACCTCGGGCCTGGTGACCGCGGGCGAGCGCTACAACAAGGTGGTGGACATCTGGTCGCGCTGCGGCGAGCAGGTCGGCAAGGTGATGGTGGAGCAGCTCGGCTCCGAGGATGTGGTGAACCGCCACGGCAAGACCGTGAAGCAGGAGGCGTTCAACTCCATCTACATGATGGCCGACTCCGGCGCGCGCGGCTCGGCGGCGCAGATCCGGCAGCTGGCCGGCATGCGCGGCCTGATGGCCAAGCCCGACGGCTCGATCATCGAGACGCCGATCACCGCGAACTTCCGCGAAGGCCTGAACGTGCTGCAATACTTCATCTCGACGCACGGCGCGCGCAAGGGCCTGGCGGACACGGCGCTGAAGACGGCCAATTCCGGGTACCTGACCCGAAGGCTGGTCGACGTGACGCAGGACCTGGTGGTTACCGAGGACGACTGCCAGACGCAGAACGGCGTGTCGATGAAGGCGCTGGTCGAGGGCGGCGAGGTGGTCGAGGCGCTGCGCGAGCGCATCCTGGGCCGCGTGCTGGCTACCGACCTGCAGCATCCGGAGACGCAGGACGCGCTGCTGCCGGCCGGTGCCCTGATCGACGAGGAGTCGATCGAGGCGATCGACAACCTGGGCATCGACGAGGTGAAGGTGCGTACGCCGCTTTCCTGCGATACGCGCTGGGGCGTGTGCGCCAAGTGCTACGGGCGCGACCTGGGGCGCGGCTCGCTCGTGAACGTGGGCGAGGCGATCGGCGTGATTGCCGCGCAGTCCATCGGCGAGCCGGGCACGCAGCTCACCATGCGCACCTTCCACATCGGCGGCGCGGCTTCGCGGACGGCGGTGCAGAATCACGTCGAGGCCAAATCGTCCGGCACGGCGCGCTTCACGCCCACCATGCGCTATGTGAGCAACGCCAAGGGCGACAAGGTGGTGATCTCGCGCTCCGGCGAAGTGATCATCGCCGACGACAACGGCCGCGAGCGCGAGCGCCACAAGGTGCCGTACGGCGCGACTCTGTCGGTCGCCGACGGCGACAGCGTGCGCGCGGGCAAGCAGCTGGCGAACTGGGATCCGCACCACCGCCCCATCATTACCGAGTACGCGGGCACCATCCGCTTCGAGCACGTGGAAGAAGGCGCGACCGTCGCCAAGCAGATCGACGACGTCACCGGCCTTTCCACCCTCGTGGTGATCGACGCCAAGCGCCGCACCACGGCGGCGAGCAAGGGGCAGCGGCCCTCGGTGAAGCTCATCAACGAGGCGGGCGACGAAGTGCGCATCGCCGGCACCGACCATGCGGTGAACATCAGCTTCCCGGTGGGCGCCGTGATCGCGGTGCGCGACGGGCAGCAGGTGCAGGTGGGCGAGGTGCTGGCGCGCATCCCGCAGGAAGTCTCGAAGACTCGCGACATCACCGGCGGCCTGCCGCGGGTGGCGGAGCTGTTCGAGGCGCGCTCGCCGAAGGACGCAGGGATACTCGCGGAAGTCACCGGCACGGTGAGCTTCGGCAAGGACACCAAGGGCAAGCAGCGCCTGGTGATCACC
>DATACE010000277.1:0-9491 GCA_036259215.1 Burkholderiales bacterium
CACGCGCCTCACCAACATCACCCGGCAGCTGCGCCACCGCGATGTCGACGTGGCGATGACCAAGGTGGCCGACGCCATCAAGGACTGGTCGGGCGGCACGCGCATCGGCGGCTCGCTGCGCGAGTTCAACTGGCGTTGGGGGCGGCGGGTGCTGGGGCAGAACGCCTGCGTGCTGCTGGTTTCCGACGGCCTGGACCGCGAGGCCGGCGAGGGCCTGGCCGAGGAGATGGAGCGCCTGGCCAAGTCCTGCCGCTACCTGGTCTGGCTCAACCCGCTGCTGCGCTACGACAAGTTCGAGGCGCGGCCGGCGGGCGTGCGCGCCATGCTGCCGCACGTGGATCTCTTCCTGCCGGTGCATAATCTGCGCAGCCTCATCGACCTCGCGAGGACGCTGAGCGGCCCGATGACCCGAATGAACCAGGAGAACCGCGCATGGAAATGACAGGCGAGCAGCTCATCCCGGCGTCGCAGCAGCAGACGTGGGACGCGCTCAACGACCCCGCCATGCTCAAGCAATGCGTCCCCGGCTGCGAGTCGATCGACCCGCTCGGCGACAACCAGTACCAGGTGCTGATGGTGGCGCGCGTCGGCCCGGTGAGCGCCAAGTTCAAGGGCAAGCTCACGCTGTCGGACATCCAGCCGCCCAACTCGTACGCCATCGCCTTCGAGGGCCAGGGCGGCGCGGCGGGTTTCGCCAAAGGAGGCGCGCAGGTGCGCCTTTCGCCGGAGGGTGAAGGCACCCGGCTCGCCTATGAGGCCAAGGCCAACGTCGGCGGCAAGCTGGCGCAGATCGGCTCGCGCCTGGTGGACGCGGCCGCCCGCAAGGTCGCCGACGACTTTTTCCGCAACTTCAACGAGAAGGTGGCCGAGCTGCATGGCAGCCGAACCTGACGAGCATCACCCGGCGCCGATCCCGCGGGATCCGGACCTTCCCGAGGTGTCGGAGACTACGTTGTCCTTTTTTGCCGCCGGCGCGCTGCTGGTCGTCGCCGTGGCGCTGCTGATGCTGCCGTGAGCAAAGCCGAAAAAGCCGAGCGCCGCGGCGTCGGGGTGGTCTACGCGGAGCTGCGCAACTTCACCCGCCTGTCCGAAGTGCTGCAGCCGGCCAAGGTGCTGGAGCTTGCCGACGAGTTCTTCGCCCTGGCCGCGCGCCTGATGGAGGCGCAGGATGGCAAGGTACTGGCGGTGCACAACGACTCGGTGCTCGCCATCTTCCCTGCGGCGGCCGACGCGCTGGTCGCCTCGCAGGCCGTGCAGCGCGAGTTCGCGCCCTTGGGCGAGCGCTGGCAGAACGAGTACGGCCTGCCTGCCGCGGTCGCGCTCGGCGTGCATCTCGGCGATGCGGTGCTGGGGATGGCGGGCCCGCCGGGCGCCCGCCAGTATGTCGCCTTCGGCGACTGCCTGAGCATCGCCGAGCGCCTGGTGCACCGCGCGCGCAAGGGAGAGATCGTGTTCTCGCTGGATTTCATCCAGGCGGTCGGCGCCGATGCCGAGGCGCTCGGCGCGGAGCCGCTGCCGCCGCTCGAGCTCGCGCGCCGGCCGGCCATCCCGATCTATGGCCTGCTGCTCGAGACCCGGCTGGATTTCACTTAGCTAGAGCTTGGGCCGCTTGCCCTTCTCGGGCACGGTCCAGAAGTAGATGGTGCGCCCCTCGGACTCGAGGGTTTTCTCGGGCTTCCATTTGCCCATGTCGAACTGGTGGGAGACGATGCGCGTACCGGGCTTGAGCTCGTTCCACAGCTTGGGGCGCAGCTTAACGTTGAGATCGGGCAGCAGGTAAAGCGTGACGATGGTGGCGTCGCGAAAGTCGGCCTGGAACAGGTCTTCCTGGCGGAACTGCACCAGGTTCGAGACCCCGGCCTTCTTCGCGTTCGCGGTTGCCTCGCGGATGCGCTCCGGGTCGATGTCGATGCCGGTCGCCTTGACGCCGTACTTCTTGGCCGCGGTAATGGCAATGCGGCCGTCGCCCGAGCCCAGGTCGTAGAGCACGTCCCCCTTGCGCACGTTGGCAAGGCGCAGCATGTCCTCGACCACCTCCTGGGGCGTGGGCACGAAAATGACGTCTGGACCGCGGGTCGGCGCTTTCTTCTGGGCCTGGGCGAGCAGGCCACCGGGCACGGCGAAGATCAGCGCCGCCGCCAGCGCGATGAGGGGTTTCATGCCGGGAATTATGCTACGGCGAAAGGCCGGTCGCGAAACGGTTCGCGGTGACGTGCTCTTCGAGCTTCTGCTCTTCGGCGGGCTTGGCCACGCTCGGAGCTTCCTGATCGAGCGCCGCCTCGAGGTCGCCGGCGCCATGGACCTCGAAGCGGGCCCATGTAATCAACAGGATGGCCGCGACGATGGCCAGCACCGCGAGGATCGCGATGATCGGGTGCTCGCCGTTGGGTTGAGGCGGCGGAGCCGGAAACTCGTCGTGCGCGCAGGCGTGGCCCATGAGGCTTAGAACGTAACCCGGCGGGATGGTTCTAGTCGCCGGCAATAGTCATGTTTTCCACCAGAATCGAGCCGCTCGAGCGGCCGCTGCGCACCAGCCGGTCGCTGCCTATCGCCACGATTCCCTTGAACATTTCGCGCAAGTTGCCCGCGATCGTGATTTCCTCCACGGGATGGCGGATCTCGCCGCCTTCGACCCAGTAGCCCGCCGCGCCGCGCGAGTAATCCCCGGTCACCAGGTTCACGCCCTGGCCCATGAGCTCGGTCACGAGCAGGCCGCGGCCCATCTTGCGCAGCATGCCGGCGAAATCCGGCCCGTCCGAGCGGATGAAAAGGTTATGGTGGCCGCCGGCGCTGCCGGTGCTGCGCATGCCGAGCTTGCGCGCGGAATACGTGCCGAGGAAATAGCCTTCCACCGTGCCCGCGCGCACGATGCTGCGGTCGCGGGTCGCGACGCCTTCCTCGTCGAACGGCGCGCTCGCCATGCCGCGCGGCTGGTGCGGCCGCTCGTCGATATGGACGCCCGGCGCGAACACCGGCTTGCCCAGGCTGTCGGCCAGGAAAGAGGTCTTGCGATAGAGGTTGCCGCCGTTCACGCCGGAGATGAAGTGCCCGATGAGCTGCAGGGCGACGGGCGCCTCGAATAGCACCGGGGCCTGGCAGGTGGGAATCTTGCGCGCGCCCAGGCGCGCCAGCGCCCGCTGGCCGGCATAGCGGCCCAGCGCCGCGGGATCGGCAATCTCCGCGGGTACGCGCGAGGCGCTGTACCAGTCGTCGCGCTGCATCATCCCCTTGTCCTCGGCGATCACCGAGCACGAAAGCCAGTGTCGCGAGCCGGGATAGCCGCCGCAGAAGCCAAGGCTGTTGGCGAGCACGAACTGGGAATGCTGCGCCGACACGGTCGCGCCTTCCGAGTTGCGGATTTTCTTCGAAACGGCGAAGGCCGCCGCTTCGCACCGCCGCGCAAGATCGATGGCTTCCTCGGTGCTGATGGCCCACGGATGGTAAAGGTCGAGATCCGGGACTTCGCGCGCCAGCATGTCTGCCTCCGGCAGGCCGGCGCAGTCGTCTTCGGCGGTGTGCCGGGCAATCGCCACGGCGGCCTCCACGGTCTGGCGCAGGGCGTCCGGCGAAAAATCCGAGGTGCTGGCGTGGCCGCGGCGAGCCTTGGGCCGCTCCCCGCAGTACACCGACACCCCGACGCTGCGGTCGCGGTTGTGCTCCACCGTGTCGGCACGACCCTTGCGCACGGTGACCGAGAGGCCGTGGCTCTCCGAAACCTCGCATTCGGCGCCGCTCGCGCCCGCGCCCCGCGCGTGCTCCAGCACCGATTGGGCAAGGCGGCGAAGCTCGCCGGGCTCGCAGGTAAAGCCGTGGTGCTTCGCCATGGGGGCGCTATCATAACTCGCGTGCAGGACGACTTCGTCAGCAAGACCCGCCGCAAGCGCGAAATGCTGGAGCTGCAGGCGCTCGGCGCCGCGCTGGCCGCGTTGCCCGACACCCAGCTTGCCCGGCTGCAGCTGCCCGAAGAGCTGCGCGCGGCGCTGATGGAGGCGAAGGCGATCAAGAGCCACGAGGCGAAGCGCCGGCAGATGCAGTACGTGGGCCGCCTGATGCGCGAGGTCGACGCTGATCCGATACGCGCGCAGCTCGCCGCCATCGAAGGCGGCTCGGCGCAGGCGGCCGCGGCGCATCGCCGCCTGGAGGCCTGGCGCGAGCGGCTGCTCGAAGACGACGAGGCGCTTACCGCCTTTGCCGCCGAGCATCCCGGCACCGATCTGCAGACGCTCAGAACCGTGATTCGCAATTCGCGCAAGGAGAGACAGCAAGGCAAGCCGCCGCGCGCCTACCGCGAGCTTTTCAGGATGCTGAAGTCCCTTGAAACTTGAGACATTGCTCCGCGCCGAGATCACCCTGGCGCCGCCGCAGGAGCTGGGCGATACGCCGCAGGGACGCCGGCGCATCATCGGCATCACCGGCGGGCGCTTCGAGGGCGAGCGCCTGTCGGGCCGCGTGCTGGCAGGCGGCGCCGACTGGCAGGTGATCCGGGGGGATGGCGTCACGGAGTTCGACGCACGCTACACGCTCGAGACCGGCGACGGCGCGCCCATCTACGTCCGGCACGGCGGCTATCGCCACGGCGCTCCGGAGGTCATAAAGAAGCTGCTGGAAGGGCGCGAGGTCGATCCATCGCTCTACTACATGCGCGGCTCGATGCGCTTCGAAACCGGCGATGCGCGCTACGCATGGCTCAACCGCTGCGTGTGCATCACCACCGGCGCGCGGCGGCCGGCGGCGGTCGAGCTCGAGGTTTACGAGGTCAAGTGAAACCGGACCTTGTCGTCGGGCTCGTTTCCATCAGCGATCGCGCCTCGGCCGGCGTGTACAAGGACGAAGGCATCCCGTCGCTCAAGGAATGGCTCTCCTCGGCCATCGCGGCGCCCGCCTGGCGCGACGAGACGCGCCTCATCGCCGACGAGCAGCCGCTGATCGAGGGCACGCTGCGCGAGCTGGTGGATGCGAAGGGCTGCCACCTCGTGCTCACCACGGGTGGCACCGGTCCCGCGCCGCGCGACGTGACGCCGGAGGCCACGCTCGCGGTGGCGGACAAGGTGATGCCCGGCTTCGGCGAGCAGATGCGCGCGGTCAGCCTGAAATACGTGCCCACGGCTATCCTGTCGCGCCAGGTAGCGGTGATCCGCAAGCAGGCGCTGATCATCAACCTTCCCGGCCAGCCGAAGGCGATCCGCGAGACCCTTGAAGGGATCTTCGCCGCGGTGCCTTACTGCATCGATCTCATCGGCGGACCGTACATCGAGACGCACGAGGCCGTGGTGAAAGCCTTCCGCCCGAAGTCCGCGCTGCGCAAGCCATGAGCTTCCTCTGGCCCGGATTGCTGGTCCTGCTCGCCGCGGTGCCGGCGCTGATCGCGGTGTACCTCTGGGTGCTGCGCCGGCAGAAGGCCGCCGCAGTACGCTTCGCCAGCCTCGCCCTGGTGCGCGAAGCGATGGGCGGCACGCGGCCGTGGCGGCGTCACCTTCCGCCCGCGCTGTTTCTCCTCGGGCTGGCGGTTGCCATCCTCGCCATCGCGCGCCCGAGCGCCTTGCTGACCCTGCCGTCCCAGCAGCGCACCATCATCCTCGCCATCGATGTGTCGCTCAGCATGCGCGCCACCGACGTGCCGCCGAACCGCCTGGGCGCCGCGCAGGCAGCCGCGCGCGCCTTCGTCCAGGACCTGCCGCCCGACTTGCGCGTGGGCATCGTGTCGTTCGCCGGCACGGCGCTCGCGGTGCAGAAGCCGACTACGCGCAAGGAGGACCTGGTCGAGGCGATCGACCGGCTGCAGCTGGACCGCCACACCGCCATCGGCAGCGGCATCATCATGTCGCTCGCCACGCTGCTTCCCGAGGAAGGCATCGACCTGGAGTCGCTGGTGCTGGGCAGCCGCCAATCCTGGCGCATGCACCGGCCGCCGGAAAAGGCCGCGCCCCGCAAACCGGTGCAGCCCGTGCCGCCCGGCTCCAACGACTCGGCGGCGATCGTGCTGCTTACCGATGGCCGGCGCACCACCGGCCCGGATCCGCTGGAAGCGGCCAAGATGGCGGCCGACCGCGGCATCCGCGTGTTCACGGTGGGCTTCGGCTCTGCAGCGGGCGGGCCGGCGATGATCGAGGGCTACTCCATTTTCATGATGTTCGACGAGGAAACGCTCAAGGCGATCGCCGCGCTGACACGCGCGGAGTACTTCCATGCCAGCACGGCAGACGAGCTGACCAAGGTGTACGAAACGCTGAGCAGCCGCTTCGTGCTGTCGGAGGAGGAGCGCGAAGTGACTGCGCTGTTCGCCGCACTCGCGGCGCTGCTTACCCTGACCTCCGCGGCACTGTCGCTCGCCTGGTTTCATCGCCTGGCCTAGCGCGCATGGACGCCCTCGAGATTGAAAGCGGCGCCAACCCCCAGGCAGCGGTGATCTGGCTGCATGGGCTGGGCGCCGACGGCCACGACTTCGAGCCCATCGTGCCGCAGCTCGCGCTCACGCAGCCGGTGCGCTTCGTGTTCCCGCATGCGCCGGTGCGCGCGGTGACCATCAACCAGGGCATGCGCATGCGCGCGTGGTACGACATCTTCCAGTTCGGCGGCGGGCCCGAGGACGAGGCGGGGATTCGCGCCTCGCAGCGCCTCTTGGAAGAGATCATTGCGCAGGAAAAAAAGCGCGGGATCTCGAGGATAGCGCTGGCGGGCTTTTCCCAGGGCGGCGCGATCGTGCTGCAGACCGCGCTGCGCTACCCGGACCCGCTGGCCGGCGTGCTGGCGCTGTCGACCTACCTGCCGCTGCACGCCGCGCTGCCGGCCGAGCGCAGCCCTGCGAACGCGAAACTGCCGATCTTCATGGCCCACGGCCAGTACGACGACATCATTCCCTTGCGCCGCGCCGAGCAGTCGCGGCACGCGCTCGAAGCGCTGGGCTACCCGGTGCAGTGGCACGCCTACCCGATGCCGCACTCGGTATGCCCGCAGGAGATTGCGGACATTTCTGCATTCCTGGCGAGAATTCTGTGAGGCAGAATACCTTGATGAAAGAGGCGCCGGCGCTCGTCCCCGGATACAGCGTCCTGCACATCATCGGCCAGGGGGGGCAGGCGAAGGTCTACCTCGCGCAGCGCGACCGCGACGGGCTGTGCGTGGCGCTCAAGGTGCTCGACCGCACGCTGCGCCAGGACAAGGTATTCCTCGAGCGGCTGATGCGCGAGAACAAGCTCATCATGAGCATCGAGAACGAGCACGTCGCGCGCATCTACGACCAGGGGTTCTCGGGGGACAACCCGTACATCGCGATGGAGTTCCTGCCTTCCGGCACGCTCGCCACGCGCATCCGCGAAGGCGTCGCCTCGCGCGCCGCGCTGCGCATGGTTTCGCAGATCGCCCGGGCGCTGGACGCGATCCACGCCAAAGGCATCATCCACCGCGACCTCAAGCCGGCCAACATCCTGTTCCGCGCCGACGGCCGCCCGGTCATCGTGGACTTCGGCCTGGCGAAGGAGCTGTCCGCCACCTCCACCCTGACGGTGGCCGGACAGCTGATCGCCACGCCGCGCTACATGAGCCCGGAGCAATGCCTCAGCCTGCCGGTGGATGCGCGCTCGGACCTCTACAGCCTGGGCGTGATCTTCTACGAGATGCTGACCGGCCAGAAGATCTTCGAATCGGCCGACGCCACGGCCGTGGTCGCGATGCACGTCAATGCACCGGTGCCGCGCCTGCCCTCGCGGCTCGCCGGCTACCAGCCGGTCCTCGACCGGCTGCTCGCCAAGAAGCCCGAAGACCGCTACCAGAGCGCGCTCGAGCTGTTCGGCGCGATCGCCGTATGAACCGCGAAGAGCAGCAATACCTCGACCTCCTGCAGGAGGTGCTGGAGCGCGGCGCGCGCAAGGCCGACCGCACGGGAACCGGGACGCTCTCGGTGTTCGGCCGCCAGCTGCGCTTCGCCCTCGAGCCGGGATTTCCGCTGCTCACCACCAAGAAGCTGCACCTGAAGTCGATCATCTACGAGCTGCTGTGGTTCCTGCGGGGCGATACCAACGTGAAGTGGCTCCAGGAGCGCGGCGTGTCCATCTGGGACGAATGGGCCGACGAGAACGGCGAGCTCGGCCCGGTTTACGGATACCAGTGGCGCCACTGGCGGGCGCCGGGCGGCGGCGAGATCGACCAGATCTCGAACGTCATCCGGTCGTTGCGCAGCAAGCCGGATTCGCGCCGCCATATCGTCAGCGCCTGGAATCCGGCCGACGTCGAGCGCATGGCACTGCCGCCCTGCCATGCCCTGTTCCAGTTCTATGTCGCCGACGGGCGGCTTTCCTGCCAGATGTACCAGCGCAGCGCGGATCTTTTCCTGGGCGTGCCTTTCAACATCGCCTCCTACGCCCTGCTCACCCGCATGGTGGCGCAAGTTACCGGACTGGCGCCCGGGGAATTCATCCTCACGCTCGGCGATGCGCACCTGTACCTAAACCATCTCGAGCAGGCGCGCGAGCAGCTTGCCCGCGCGCCGCGCGCCTTTCCGCGCATGCGCCTCAATCCGCAGGTGCGGGAGCTGCTCGATTTCCGCTTCGAGGACTTCGTGCTCGAGGCGTATGAACCGCATCCCGCCATCCGGGCTCCTATCGCGGTCTAGTATGAGCCTCAAGCTGCCGACGTTTGTCCTGCTGCTCAAGGAAGCGGTGGCGGCCTGGTGGAACGACCAGGCGCCCAGCAAGGGGGCCGCGCTCGCGTACTACTCGCTGTTCTCCATCGCGCCGCTGCTGTTCATCGTCATTGCGGTGGCCGGCCTGATCCATGGGACCGATGCGGTGCGCGGCGTGGTATTCGGGCAGCTGGCCGATCTGATGGGCGAGAACGGCGCCGAAGCGGTGCGCGAGATGCTCGCGCATGTGAGCCAACCTGGCGTGGGCAGCTGGGCCGCCGCGGTGAGCACGGGGCTGCTGCTCTTCGGCGCCACCACCGTATTCGGCCAGTTGCAGGCGGCGCTCGACGCGATCTGGCAGGTGCCCGAGCAGGCGAAGGCGGAAAAGCACAGCGCCGTGTGGACGTTCATCAAAGGCCGCCTGCTGTCGTTCGGCCTGGTGCTCGCCCTGGCGTTCCTGATCGTCGTTTCTCTGGTGCTCAGCGCCGCACTCAGCGCGCTGGGCAAGTGGTGGGGCCCGGCATTCGGCGAATGGGAGAAGGTGGCCCAGGCCGTCCACCTCGCGGTGAGCTTCGCCATGCTGGTCGTGGTGTTCGCGGCGATCTACAAATTCATGCCGCGCGCGCGCATCGAGTGGCGCGACGTGTGGGTGGGTGCGACCGTCACCGCGGTGCTGTTCGTCATAGGCAAGTTCCTGATCGGCCTTTATCTGGGCAAAAGCGACGTCGGCTCGAGCTTCGGCGCCTTCGGCTCGCTCGTCGTCGTCATGGTGTGGATCTACTATTCCGCGCAGATCTTTCTGCTCGGGGCGGAGTTCACCTGGGTCTACGCGCATCACTCCGGCTCGCGGCGGGCGGCTCCGGCCGTCTATCCC
>DATACE010000278.1:0-3209 GCA_036259215.1 Burkholderiales bacterium
CGAAGGCCTGTGGAACCTGTGGCGGCCCAGGTCGCACGGCGGCACGCTCAGCAACCTCGAATATGCACCGCTGTGCGAGATCATGGGCCGCGTGCACTGGGCGCCGGAGGTGTTCAACTGCTCGGCGCCGGATACCGGCAACATGGAGACGCTGCTGAAGTACGGCACGCCGCAGCAGGTGAAGCAGTGGTGCGAGCCGCTGCTCGAAGGCAGGATCCGCTCCGCCTTCCTCATGACCGAGCCCGACGTGGCCTCCTCGGACGCCACCAACATCCAGACGCGCATGAGGCGCGAAGGCGACGAGTACGTGATCAACGGCGTCAAGTGGTGGTCGAGCGGCGCCGGCGACCCGCGCTGCAAGATCTACATCGTCATGGGCAAGACCGATCCGGACAATGCCTCGCGCCACAGCCAGCAGTCGATGGTGCTGGTGCCGGCGGGTACCCCGGGCGTGAAGGTGCTGCGCCACCTCCCGGTGTTCGGCTACGACGACGCGCCGCACGGCCACATGGAAATCGCGCTGCACGAGGTGCGGGTGCCGGCCTCAAATGTGCTGCTCGGTGAAGGCCGGGGCTTCGAGATTGCCCAGGGGCGCCTGGGGCCGGGGCGCATCCACCATTGCATGCGCCTCATCGGCCAGGCCGAGGTGGCGCTGGAAAAAATGTGCCGGCGCGCCACGCAGCGCGTGGCCTTCGGCCGGCCGGTGGCCGACCAGACGGTGACCCGCGAGCGCATCGCCGAGGCGCGCATCATGATCGATTCGGCGCGCCTCATGGTGCTCAACGCGGCGTGGAAGATGGACACCGTGGGCAACAAGGTGGCGCGCAAGGAAATCGCCATGATCAAGGTGCTGGCGCCCAACATGGCCTGCCAGGTGATCGACTGGGCGATGCAGGTGCACGGCGGCGGCGGCGTGTCCGAGGATTTCGGCCTGGCGCGCGCCTACGCCGGGGCGCGCACCCTGCGCTTCGCCGACGGCCCGGACGAGGTGCACCGCAACGCCATAGCCAAGATGGAGATCGGCGAGCAAAGCTCGCTCGAAGACGCGCTCAGGCCGCGCTGATCCTGCTTTGGGCCAGCTTCACGATTCGCGCCGCGCGCTCGAGATCGGCGCGCGAGTTGAGGTAATCGGGGCACAGGCGCAGGTACTTGCCGCGGGCGTCGGCCTTGACGCCTTGCTGCTGCAGCGTCGCGGCGAGCGCCGCGGCGCCCGGGTGCCGCAGGACGACGAACGCGCCGCCCTCGTCGGTCACCGGAAGCAGGGAGGCGAGCAGCGCCTTTTGCGCCCGGTTGTAGTCGCGGATGCGCTCGACGCCCAGCTCGAGCGTGAGCTCCAGGCCGGCGAGCGCCTGGAAGGGCGCGAGCACCGGCGGGGTGGATTCCAGCCAGGCGTCGCCGCCGGGCGCGAATTGCGGCGGCTCGGGCCGCGCGTAGGCGAACATTTCCTTCTTGGCGAACCAGCCGGTGTCCAGGGTGCGCAAGCCGTGGTGGCGCGGATGCACGTACAGCCAGCAGGCACCGGGGCCGCCGCGCAGGTACTTGTACGAGCCGCCGACGGCGAAGTCGGCGTCGAGCGCCGCGAGGTCGAGCGGCAGCACGCCGGCGTGGTGGTAGACGTCAAGCAGCACCCGCGCGCCTTGCGCATGCGCTTCACGAATCACGCCTTCGAGGTTCTCGAGCACCCTGCCGGTGCGAAAGGCCACGGTGGAGATGACCACAAGGTCGCACCCTTCGAACTTGAAGCCCTCGAAGGGCAGCGTCTTCAGCTCGATGCGGCCTTTGTCGCGGTACACGCGCAGGATGAAGTCGAGCGAGTCGAACTCGGCGTCGCTGGTGAGCACGCGCGGCTTGCCGGGCAGCGCGTTCAGCACCGCGCGCAGGCCCTGCCCGGCGCTGGTCTTGGGAACGACGGCGCCGGCGCTCACGTTCAGCAGCTTTGCCGTCAGGCGGCGGAAGGCTTCGCGGCCTTCCATCCAGAGGCTCCAGGCGCCGTCCATGTCCCGGTACCAGGCGTCGAGCGCCGCGCGCACGTCCTCGGCCATGCGGTCGGGCGGGCGGCCGAGGGAGTGGTTGGCGAGGTAGATCTCCTCGCGCTGCAGGACGCGCGAGAAGCGCGGCCATACATGCGCCCTCAGCCAGGCTTCATCGAATCTCGGTGCGGACATCGATCAGTTCGGGGAACAGCGCGAGCTCCAGGGTCCTGCGCAGGAACGGCACGCCGGCGGTGCCGCCGGTGCCTGGCTTGAAGCCGATGATGCGCTCCACGGTCTTCACGTGCCGGAAGCGCCAGAGGAGGAAGTTCTCCTCCACGTCGACCAGCTTCTCGCACATGTCGTACTCGGCCCAGTGGCGCTCGGTGTGTTCGTAGACCTGCTTGAACACGGCCGTCACGCCCGCGTGGCGCTCGTACGGCTGCGACCAGTCGCGCTCGACGCGCTCGGCCGGCACCGGCATGCCCTTGCGCGCCAGGTAGCGCAGGAACTCGTCATAGAGGCTGGGTGAAACGAGCAGGGCCTGCAACCGGCCGGCGCTCTCGGAGTCATGCTTCTGCAGCTCTGCGAGGCGCGCGTTCTTGTTTCCCAGGAGGAACTCGATGGCGCGGAACTGGAAGGACTGCAGGCCCGATGCCGGGCCCAGTACCTCGCGAAAGCGCGTGTATTCCGAAGGCGTGAGCGTCTCCAGCACCGCCCATTGCTCGAACAGCTGGCGCTGGATCTGCTTCACGCGCGCGAGGATCTTGAAGCAGGGCGCGAGGCGGTCCGCCTTCACATGGTCGATGGCGGCGCACAGCTCGTGGATCATCAGCTTCATCCACAGCTCGGCGGTCTGGTGCTGGATGATGAACAGCATCTCATCGTGGTGCGGCGAGCGCGGCTGCTGCGCGGCGAGCAGCCGCTCGAGCTGCAGGTAGCCGCCGTAGGAAGCGTCGGCGGACAGGTCGGTGATGTATTCCTTGCTCATGCGCTGACTATAATGCCCGCATGCTCAAACTGTGCGGTTTCCGGATCAGCAACTACCACAACAAGGTGCGCATCGTGCTGCTCGAGAAGGGGATCACATTCGAGGAGGACGACGCGTGCCGGCCGAGCCAGGCCGAGGCCTACCTCGCGCGCTCGCCGCACCACGATGAGATGCTGTTCATCATCCAGCACCAGACCGCCGAGCTGTGGATGAAGCTGATGATCCACGAGCTGTGCGCCGCCATCGAC
>DATACE010000279.1:0-3019 GCA_036259215.1 Burkholderiales bacterium
AACTCGCGCTTCGTGATGGAGAAGAAGGAAACCGAGATCACGGCGCTGTTCGCCGCCGCGGCGGCGCTGGCGGCGAACAGCGCCGTGATCTCGGTTTCCTTCTTCTCCATCACGAAGCGCGAGTTCAGCGACTGGTAGACCTTCTTCAGGTCGGGCGCCGAGCCGGCGTAGAAGTATTCCCCGCCGGTGATCTTGGCGATGCCCTTGAGCGTTTCCTCGTCCAGCCGCACCCGCATCGACCAGCCTTCGCCCACCAGGATCTCGCCGTGCGGGGTGCCGATGCCCACGGTGAACACGCGCACGCCGCGCTCGGCCGCCATGCGCGCCGCTTCGATGGGATCGGGGCCGGTGGTGGGCTGGCCGTCGGAGAGCAGGATGATCACCGCCGAGCCGAAGGTGCCGGGCGCCGCTGCGGGCGGTGACGCCTTCTCCGCCGGGCGCTTGCGGTCGCCGCGCGGATTGGCGCCGCGCAGGTCGAACTCCATGTCCGGAAAAATGGCCTTCAGCGCGACCAGCACGCCGCTGCCGATCGCCGTGGCCCGCTGCAGCTGGAACCGGTCGATGGCCGTGATGAGGTCCTGGCGGTTCTGCGTGGGGGCCTGCACCAGCGACGCCGTGCCGGCGAAAGCCACGATGCCGATGCGGGTGGTGCGCGGCGTCTCGTTGACGAACGCCTTGGCCGCGTTCTGCGCCGCGGTCAGGCGGTCGGGCTCGACGTCCTTGGCGCGCATGCTGCCCGACACGTCCATCGACAGGATCACCGTCTCGTGCTGCGAGGGCAGGCGTACCACCGCAGCCGGGCGCGCGATGGCGACGATCATGAGGGTGAGCGACAGCAGGAAGAGCAGGGGCGGCAGGTGGCGGCGCAGCCGGTTTCCCGTGCCCATCGCGTCCTTCACCATGGCGAGGCTGGCGTAGCGCACGGCGGCTTTGCGCTTCCTCCTCAGGATCAGCACGTACGCCGCCACGAGCAGCGGCACGGCGAGCAGCAGCACGAGGAACTCGGGCCACAGGAAGGTCATACGGCGGCCCTCAGGTGGCCCGGCATGCCGCCGGCCGTTTGCGTGCGGCGCTTGCGCAGCTCGGCGAAGCGCAGGATCGCATCCGACAGGTCATCGTCGGTGGCAAGCTCCAGCGTGTCGACGCCGGCCTCGCGGAACGCGCCGCGCAGCTCGAGCTCGCGCCGCCGCGCGAGCTCCGCGAAGCGCTTGCGAAAGCCGCGATCGTGGCTGTCGATGAACAGCTGCTCGCCGGTCTCGGCGTCCTGCATCACGAACAGGCCGATGTCGGGCAGCTCCATTTCCAGCGGGTCGTACAGCCGCACGGCGATCACCTCATGCCGGCGCGCGAGCAGCGAGAGCGGCCGCGCCCAGCCGGGCTCGCTGATGAAATCGGATACCACGAACACCAGCGAGCGGCGCTTGACGATCTGGAATCCGCTGTGCAGCAGCTCTTCCAGCCGGGTGCCCGAGGAGCGCTCGAGCGCGGGGCGCGACGCCATGCGGTCCATGAGGTGCAGCACGTGGCGGCGGCCGGTGCGCGCCGGGATCACGGTGTCGACCTTGTCGCCGTAAAGCAGGGCGCCGACGCGATTGCCGTGGCGCGTGAGCAGCCGCGCCAGCACCGCGACGAATTCGTTCGCCACCGAGCGCTTGCGCACCGCGCCGGAGCCGAAGTCGACCGAAGGGGACAGGTCCAGCAGGAACCAGGCGTTGACCTCGCGGTCCTCGTGGTACTCGCGCACGTAAGGCGTTTGCAGCCGCGCGGTGACGTTCCAGTCGATGTGGCGCACGTCGTCGTGGTACTGGTATTCGCGCAGGTCGGCGAGGTCCAGGCCGAAGCCGCGGAACAGCGTGCGGTAGTCGCCTTGCAGCAGGCCATCCAGCCGCCGGATGATGGTCCACTCCAGCTTGCGCAGGAGATGTTCCGCGCCCCGATGCGGACGTTCAGGTCCCGGAACGGGACCTTCCCGAAGCGGACCTTCCTTATGCGCCTGCCGCGGCCCGGACATGTTCGAGGGGTTTCTGCGGCGCCGGGATCTGCTGCATCACGCGCTTGACGATCTGGTCGGGCGACTGGCCGTCGGACAGCGCTTCGTACGACAGCACCAGGCGGTGGCGCAGCACGTCGGGCGCGAGGTCGGCCACGTCCTCCGGCAGCACGTAGTTGCGCCCGCGCAGGTGCGCGAGCGCCCGCGCCGCCTCGATCATGTGGATGGACGCGCGCGGGCTCGCGCCGTAGGTGATGTAGTGCCCCAGGTCCTTGATGCCGAACTGCTCCGGGTCGCGCGTGGCCGCCGCCAGGCGCACCGCGTACTGGATGAGCGAGGGATCCACGTAGGCGCTGCGGCACTCCTTCTGCAGCGCCGAGAGCTGCTCGGTGCTCGCCACCTCCGCCACCTCCTGCGCCACGCCGGTGACGCGCTCCACGATGACGAACTCTTCCTCCTCGGTGGGGTAGCCGACCAGCACCTTCATCATGAAGCGGTCGACCTGCGCTTCGGGCAGGGGGTAGGTGCCCTCGGTCTCGATCGGGTTCTGCGTCGCCATCACCAGGAACGGCTCGGGCACCTTGTGCGTCTGGCCGGCGATAGTCACCTGGCGCTCCTGCATCACCTCGAGCAGCGCGCTTTGCACCTTGGCGGGCGCGCGGTTGATCTCGTCGGTGAGCAGCAGGTTGCAGAACACCGGGCCGAGCGAGGTGCTGAACTCTCCGCTTTTCTGGCTGTAGATGCGCGTGCCGACCAGGTCGGCGGGCACCAGGTCGGGCGTGAACTGGATGCGGCGGAACGAGCCGCGCACCGTGCGCGCCAGCGTCTTCACCGTTAGCGTCTTGGCCAGTCCCGGCACGCCTTCGACCAGCAGGTGGCCCTGCGCCAGCATCGCCACCAGCACACGCTCGAGGAAGCGGTCCTGGCCGACGACGATCTTCTTGACCTCATAGAGCACGCGCTCCATGAGCGTGGTGACCTCCCGGTTCATAATCTTCTTCTCCATTAGAACGGCGACAGGCCGACCGC
>DATACE010000280.1:0-5455 GCA_036259215.1 Burkholderiales bacterium
CAGAGCCCGAACCCTCATACGGGTACGCGTATGCGGAGTTCGGGCTCTGACCCCGGTCTTAAGCGAGCTTGCCGATGCCCAGCTGCGCGCCCAGGTCGTTCAATGTCATTAGCAGGGCTTCCGGGACCGGCACGCCGGACTGGCTGTTGTGCGCATGCTTGAGGTGGCTCTGCTCGCCCGGCAGGAAGATGCGCTCGAAGCCCTTCATGCGCGCCGAGCCGCGGATGTCGCGCGACAGCCGGTCCACGCTGCGCAGAAACTCTGCCTTGTCGCCGAAGGCATCGATGTCGATGGCGAGGATCGCCTGGCCCGTGTTGGTGGCCGAGGCGTCGTCGGCGTTGAAGTCGATGACCTCGCGCCCCATCGCGGCGCCGTTCAGCGTGCCGGCGAGCAGGCCGAACACCAGCGCCATGCCGTAGCCCTTGTAGCCGGCCTCGTGGCCTCCCAGGGGCAAAAGGAACCCCTCGTTCATGCGCCGCGCATCGGTGAGCGGGTGGCCGTCGCGGTCGATCATCCAGCCCTCGGGCATGGGCTCGCCGCGCTGCGCGCGCGTCTTGACCTTCCCGAATGCCGCCACCGTGGTGGCCATGTCCAGCACCACCGGCGGCTCCTCGAGCGCCGGGATGGCGACCGCCATCGGGTTGGTGGACAGCAGCATCTCGACGCCGCCCCAGGGCGGCAGGTGGTTCGCGTTGCCCACCGCGAGGTATTGGCCGATCATGCCCTGGCGCATCGGCATGCGCGCGTAGAGCGAGGCGGGCCCGGCGTGGTTGCTCCAGCGCGCGCCCACCCAGGCTGAGCCGGCGCTGCGCGCCTTCTCGATCGCCACCTCGGCGGCGTACTTCATCACCAGGTGGCCCATGCCGTTGTCGCCGTGCACCAGCGCGGTGGCGGCCCGCTCGCGCTCGATGCGGATGCGCGGCTTCGGGTTGATGCCGCCCGCGCGCAGGCGGCGGATGTACTGCGGCAGCCGGAAAATGCCGTGGCCCTCGGAGCCCTGCAGGTCCGCTTCGACCATCAGCGCGGCGACCGCGTGCGCATCCGCCTCGGGCAGGCCGGCGCGCTGGAAAGCCTTTTCGACGAACGCCTGCAGCGTGGCAGCGGGGAAGCGGTGCATGAGCGATCCTACCCTGTAGAATCGCGCCTTTTTCGGAACCGTGATCCGTTTTTCGAACGTCACCCTGCGGCGCGGCGTGAAGCCGCTGCTGGAAGGCGCCGACGTCTCCATCAATCCCGGCGAGCGCATCGGCCTCATCGGCGCCAACGGCTCGGGCAAGTCGAGCCTGTTCGCGCTGCTGCGCGGCGAGCTGCATACCGACAAGGGCGAGGTGGATTTTCCGGCGCACTGGCGCATCGCGCACGTGGCGCAGGAAACTCCGGCGCTGGAGCGCCCGGCGCTGGAGTACGCCATCGACGGCGATACCACGCTGCGCGCGCTCGAAACGAGGCTTGGCGAGGCCGAGGCGGCGAACGACGGCAACCTCATCGGCGAGCTGCACGCCGGCCTGGCCGACGCTGACGCCTACACCGTGCGCGCGCGCGCCGAAAGGCTGCTGGTGGGGCTGGGCTTCGCCCCCTCCGACGTACATCGCTCGGTGGCGCAGTTCTCGGGCGGCTGGCGCATGCGCCTGAACCTCGCGCAGGCCCTGATGTGCCCTTCGGACCTCCTGCTGCTGGACGAGCCGACCAACCACCTCGACATCGACGCCATCATCTGGCTGGAGGACTGGCTGCGCCGCTACCCGGGCACGCTCATCGTGGTGTCGCACGACCGCGACTTCCTCGACGGCGTGGTGACCGCCATCGTGCATATCGACCAGAAGCGGCTGCGCCGCTACGGCGGGCACTACTCGAGCTACGAGGAGCAGCGCGCCCAGGCGCTGGTACTGGCGCAAAGCCAGGTCGAGAAGCAGCAGCGCGAGCGCGCGCACCTGCAGTCGTTCATCGACCGCTTCAAGGCAAAGGCCACCAAGGCGCGCCAGGCGCAAAGCCGCATGAAGATGCTGGCCAAGATGGAGGAGCTCGCGCCGCTGCACGTGGCCGCGCCGTTCTCCTTCGAGTTTCGCGAGCCGCTGCGCGCGCCCGACCCGCTGCTGGTCCTGGAAGGCGCCGACATGGGCTACGGCGACAAGGTGGTGCTCTGCGGCGTGACCTTGTCGCTGCAGTCGGAGCAGCGCATCGGCCTGCTGGGCGTGAACGGTGCGGGCAAGTCCACGCTCATCAAGACCATCGCGGGGGCCTTGGCTCCCCTTGGCGGAACCGCCGTTTTCAACAAGGGGCTGGTCATCGGCTACTTCGCCCAGCACCAGGTGGAGATGCTGCGCGACGACCAGTCGCCGCTGTGGCACCTGCAGCGCCTGGGAAGCGACGCTCGCGAGCAGGACCTGCGCAACTACCTGGGCAGCTTCAACTTTCCCGGCGACATGGCCACCGGGCCGATCGAGCACTTCTCCGGCGGCGAGAAGGCGCGCCTCGCCCTCTCGCTCATCGTCTGGCAGCGCCCCAATCTGCTGCTGCTGGACGAGCCGACCAACCACCTCGACCTCGAGACGCGCGAGGCGCTGGCGGTCGCGCTGGCGCAGTTCGAAGGCACGCTGGTGCTCGTGTCGCACGACCGGCACCTGCTGCGCGCGACCACCGAGCAGCTGCTCGTCGTCGCCGGCGGCCGCGTGCAGCCTTTCGACGGCGACCTGGACGACTATCGCGACAGCCTGCTGAAGAAGAAGGACGAACCCAAACCCCCCGCTCGCGCAGCTCGCGACCCCCTGATCAGGGGATCGAAGAAAGGCGTCGAATCGCGGCTCAAGCGCATCGAAGAGACGATGGCGAAGCTCAATGCGAAAAAATCGGAAATCGAATCGCAGCTCGCCGACCCGGCGGTGTACGCAGATGCCGAGAAGGTCAAAAGCCTGACCCTCGACCAGGCCTACGTCGCGAAGGAGCTCGACCAGCTCGAAAGCGAGTGGCTGGCAAAGCAGACCGAGCTGGAGCGGCCGGCCTGATCAGAGGTCGTCGCTGCGCTTGTCCTTGGGCGGCTCGGTGTCCGGCGTACGGCTGCTCTTGCCGGGCTCGGGCTGCGGCTGCTTCGCCTTCTGCGGATCAGGAGGAGGGGTACGCTTGTCCTTTTCCATGCCCGACCCGATGCAAACTTCGCGCCTGATCCGATGTTGAGATTTGGCAGCGTGGCGATACTTATTCTCGCCGGCTGGGCGGCGCTCGAACCGCGGCCGATGTCGTGGGTGTTCATGGCGGCGGTGGCCGCCTTCGAGCTGTGGCTCGCGCAGCGCATGAGGTCGCTCGACACCGGGCCGGTGGCGGTGGACGAGCCGCCCTATCGCTTCAGCGCCGAGGAGGCGGGGCTGGTCGCGCGTTATCGCTTTTACTTCACCTACCCGGCGAGCGCGGCGCAGGCCGCCTCGGTGCTGGCCGCGATCGGCCTGTCCGGCGCGGTGCTCGCGCTGTGGCTGTCCTACCGGGGCGCGTTCGCCGAAAGCGCGCTCATCGGCTTGAATCTCTTCCTCGTCGGCTGGTTCACCCGGCGCATGGCGCCGGTGTACGCACTGCGCCTCGCCGCCTCGCGCGGCAAGCGCGACGCGCTGCGCGCGCTGGAACTGCTCGATCCCCTGTGGGCTAAAATCAGGCAAGCCAACGAGGACAGCTCATGAACGCACCGATCAAGACCGAAGACGCCTTCCATCGCCTGATTCACGAGAACCACATGTACGGGCTGTGGGAGATCGCGAGCCAGATGACGCCGCACCCGCGGCCCGAAGCGATCCCGCACCAGTGGAAGTGGGCGGTGCTCGACGAGGTGGCGAAGCGCTCGGCGAGCGCGGTGCCGGTAGGCGACGAGCGCCGCGCGATGCAGCTCTTCAACCCCGGGCTGAACGGCCAGTGGGCCACCACCAACACGCTGATCGCCGCGGTGCAGGTGCTGCTGCCCGGCGAGGTGGCGCGCGCGCACCGGCATTCGCCGGCGGCGATCCGCTTCATCATCCAGGGAAACGGCGCGTATACCGCGGTCGAGGGCGAGAAGGTGATCATGCGCGAGGGCGACCTCATCCTCACGCCGAGCTGGCAGTGGCACGACCACGGCAACGAGACGCGCGATACCGTGGTGTGGATGGACGGCCTCGACGTGCCGCTCACCAAGGCGCTCAACTGCATTTTCTTCGAGATGCACGGCGAGGAGAAATTCGCCCAGAGCAAGCCGGTGAACGGATCCAAGGCGCTGTACGGCCACGGCCACCTCGCGCCTACCTGGGTAAAGGAGCGCCCGCGCTCCTCGCCGCTCATGCTGTATTCGTTCGACCAGACGCTGGCGGCGCTCGAGGCGCTCAAAGGCAGCGAGGGCTCGCCCTATGAAGGCATCGCGCTCGAGTACACCCACCCGCAGACCGGCGGCCCGGTCACCCCGACCATCGCCTGCCGCATCCAGATGCTGAGGAAAGGCGAGAAGCTGAAGGCGCGCCGCGTCACCGGCAGCTCGGTGTTCCACGTGGTGCGCGGCAAGGGCCGCACGGTGATCGACGGCCAGCCGTTCGACTGGGACAAGGGCGACATCATCGCGCTGCCCTCGTGGGCGCAGCACGCGCACGAGAACCGCGGCAGCGAAGAGGCGCTGCTCTTCTCGATCAGCGACCGCCCGGTCATCGAGGCGCTCGGGCTTTATCGCGAAGAAGTCTGAGCGCCGATGCGCGCTCTAGCCGCCCTGACGCGTCCCTGGCGCAGGAGTCAGCGCGAGCTGCGTGAGCACCTGAAAACGCTATTTCGGGCGAACAACGTCGATTGCGTAGTCGACGTCGGCGCACATCGCGGTAAATTCTACCGGCTGCTTCGCGAGGACCTCGCCTTCGCCGGCCCGGTGGTATCGGTCGAGCCGATCGCCGAGCTCGCCGCCGAGCTGGAGAAGCGCGCGCGGCGCGAGGCGGGCTGGCGCATCCGGCGCTGCGGTGAGGTCGATGAGCACCATGGCGTCGTGCTGCGGGGCTCCCCTAAGCCGTGCCGCGTCTTGATCGAAAGGCGGTTCTAGCGCAGGAGTCGCCAGAGCATGGCGTAGCCGATCGTCGACAAGGCGAGCGCCTGCGCCGCGGCCATGCCGGTGGTGCGCAGGGCGTCGCGCCACGCGTCCACGGTGCGCGGCAGCTCCAGCGACTGCGCGCCGGCCAGCGCCCAGCCGGCGGAGGCGACGATCAGCAGCACGAGCAGCCCGCCGCGCAGGCGCGGCGCCAGCCGCAATCGGGCGGGCAGCTCGCGCGGCGGCGTGCGGCGCCACCAGCGCGCCAGCCACGCGAAGAGGATCGCGCTCCCTAGCACGGTGCTCGCATGCTGCAGCAACTGGAAGCCGTGTACCACGAAGCGCTCGTGCGTCAGCGCGTCCCAGGCGAGGTGGGTCGCGGCGCCGGCGCCGAGCGAGGCGAGAACCGCCGCCCAGCCGACCGCCGGCAGGCCGCGC
>DATACE010000281.1:0-2784 GCA_036259215.1 Burkholderiales bacterium
TGCCCGGCTCGCCGGCGGCCATGCCGTGCGGCGCCACCAGCCGGTGGCCCGACAGGATGGCCGCCGTCATGGGCTCGAGGAAGCGCACCGCGCGCACGGCGCCGTCGCCGCCGCGCCAGCGGCCGCGGCCGCCCGAGCCGCGCCGGATCTCGAAGCGCTCCAGGCGCACCGGAAAGCGCCATTCCAGCACCTCGGGATCGGTGAGCCTGGAATTGGTCATGTGCGTCTGCACCACGTCGGCGCCGTCGAAGCCCGGCCCCGCGCCCGAGCCGCCGGCGATGGTCTCGTAGTACTGGTAGCGCTGGTTGCCGAACGTGAAATTGTTCATGGTGCCCTGCGAGGCGGCCATCACCCCGAGCGCGCCGTAGAGCGCATCGGTGATGCATTGCGAGGTTTCCACGTTGCCCGCGACCACCGCCGCGGGATAGCGCGGCCGCAGCATGCAGCCCTCGGGAATGGACACGGCCAGCGGCTTGAGGCACCCGGCATTGAGCGGGATGTCGTCGTCGACCAGCGTGCGGAACACGTACAGCACCGCCGCCATGCACACGGCCGCCGGGGCGTTGAAGTTGTTCGGCAGCTGCGCCGAGGTGCCGGCGAAATCGAGGCTCGCCTTCCTCTCGTCCCTGAAGATCCTCACCGCGACGCGGATGCGCGCGCCGTTGTCCAGCGGGAAATCGAAGCTGCCGTCCTTCAGCACGCCGATCACGCGGCGCACCGACTCCTCGGCGTTGTCCTGCACGTGCCCCATGTAGGCGCGCACCACGTCCAGGCCGAAATGCGCCACCATCCGGCGCAGCTCCTGCACGCCCTTCTCGTTGGCCGCCACCTGCGCCTGCAGGTCGGCGATGTTCTGCTGCACGTTGCGCACCGGGAATTTCCCCGAGGTGAGCAGCGCCACGGTCTCGCGCTCGCGAAAGCGCCCCTGCTCCACCAGCAGGAAGTTGTCGATGAGCACCCCTTCTTCCTCCACCACTTTGGAGCCGGGCGGCATGGAGCCGGGCGTGATGCCGCCGATGTCGGCGTGGTGGCCGCGGGATCCGACGTAAAAGAGGATTTCCTTCCCCGGCGAGTCGAAAACCGGCGTGATCACGGTAACGTCGGGAAGATGCGTGCCGCCGTTGTAGGGCGCGTTCAGCACATATACGTTCCCCGGCTGCATCTTTCCGGCGTTGAGCCGGATCACGGTCTTGATCGACTCGCCCATCGACCCGAGGTGCACCGGCATGTGCGGCGCGTTGGCGATGAGGTTGCCCTGCGCGTCGAACAGCGCGCAGGAAAAGTCCAGCCGCTCCTTGATGTTGACCGAGTAGGCGGTGTTCTGCAGCCGCAGGCCCATCTGCTCGGCGATCGACATGTAGAGGTTGTTGAAGATCTCGAGCATCACCGGGTCGACCTGCGTGCCGATGGCCACGGCGGCCTTTCTCGCGACCGCCCTCTCGAGGACGAGGTGGTCCAGGGCGGTGACCTCGGCGCGCCACTCGGGCTCGATCACGGTCGTGGCGTTCGCCTCGGCGATCACCGCGGGCCCGGCCACGCGCTGACCCGGCCCGAGGTCCTCGCGCCGATACAGCGGCGCCTCGTGCCAGCGCCCGCCGCTGAACAGGCGGACGGTTTCCACCGGCCTCGCTTCCGCTTTCTTTTCGTGCACGCCTTCTTCGATGACGTCTCCGGCCGCCACCGCCTCCACCGAAACCGCCTCGGCGATGAGCGGCTTGCCCGGCATGAGGAAGGAGAACTGCTTGCGGTATGCGTCCTCGAAGTGCCGCTGCATTTCCTCCAGCGCCGCGAGCGGCACGGCCAGCGCGGTATCGGTGCCTTCGTATTTCAAGTGCGCTTTGGCGAGAATGCGCACGGCGCCGGCCGGCACGCCCTGCGAGACGAGGTCTTCGCGCGCCGCCTCGGCGAGCGCCTGCGCGGTGGCGTCCAGCGTCGCAAGGCTGTCCGCCTGCAGCGGCGCCTCCACGGTCTGCTGGCGCATCGCTACCTGGTCAGCGAGCCCCATGCCGTAGGCCGACAGCACCCCGGCGTGCGGGTGGATGAACACGCGGCGGATGGCGAGCGCATCGGCCACCAGGCAGGCGTGCTGCCCGGCCGCGCCGCCGAAGCAGCACAGCGTGTACTGCGTGACGTCGTGGCCACGCTGCACCGAGATGTGCTTGATGGCGTTCGCCATGTTGCCCACCGCGATCTGCACGAAGCCCTCGGCCACCTGCTCGGCGCTGCGGCCGTCGCCGATTCTTTGCTGCAGGGAAGCGAAAAGCTCGCGGACTTTCTCTGCGTCCAGCGGCTCGCTTCCGTGCGGGCCGAACACGGCCGGAAAGAAGCGCGGCTGCAGCTTGCCGAGCATCACGTTGGCGTCGGTCACGGTGAGCGGCCCGCCGCGCCGGTAGCTCGCCGGCCCCGGATTGGCGCCGGCCGAATCGGGGCCGACGCGGTAGCGTGCGCCGTCGAAATGCAGGATCGAGCCGCCGCCCGCGGCCACGGTGTGGATGCTCATCATGGGCGTGCGCATGCGCACGCCCGCCACGCGCGTCTCGAACTCGCGCTCGAATTCCCCGGCGTAATGCGACACGTCGGTCGACGTGCCGCCCATGTCGAAGCCGATCACGCGCTCGATGCCGGCTGCAAGCGCGCACTTGACCATGCCGACGATCCCGCCTGCCGGGCCCGAGAGCACCGAGTCCTTGCCGTGAAAGCGATCGGAGCGGGTGAGACCTCCGTCCGACTTCATGAAGTAGAGAGGCACGCGCCCGCTCTCGCTCTCGAGCTCACTCGCGATCT
>DATACE010000282.1:0-7965 GCA_036259215.1 Burkholderiales bacterium
GGGTTGCTTGAAGCCGAGCTTGCCGGCGAGCCCGTCCAGGCTCGCCTGCGCGCCCTTGCGCTTGAGCAGCTTTTCGACCCGCGCGCGGCCGGCGGCGACGGTCTGCTGCACCGCCTGGGTGTTGAACCACTGGCGGATCTTCTGGCGCGCGCGGGTCGAAAAGCTGCTCAAGCGCAAGGGCGCGCAGGCGAGCCTGGACGGGCTCGCCGGCAAGCTCGGCTTCAAGCAACCCGAGGACCTGTTCGCCGCGGTGGCGCGCGAAGAAGTCAACCTGCGCCAGCTCGAGACCGCGCTGCGGGGCGCACAGGTGCCCGACGAGAAAATCCAGCCAAAAAAGAAAATTACGACGAACGCCAAGGCGGGCGTGCTGGTGGTCGGCATGGACAGCCTGATGACGCAGCTGGCGCGCTGCTGCAAGCCGGTGCCGCCGGACCCGATCCGCGGCTTCGTCACGCGCGGCAAGGGCGTGTCGGTGCACCGGGAGGATTGCGCGAGCCTGAAGCGCCTCGCTGAAACGCATGCGGAGCGGCTCATCGAAGCGCAGTGGGGCACGGGCGAGGGCAGCTATACCGTCGACATGGCGGTGAGCGCGACCGACCGGCGCGGCCTGCTGCGCGACATCGGCGACGCGCTGGCGCGCGAGAAGATCAACGTCACCGCCGTGCGCACCAACACCCGCGACGAGCTCGCCTTCATGCGCTTTACCTTCGACGTGGGCAACATGGCGCAGCTCAGGCGGGCGCTGGCGCAGGTGCGCGACGTGAAGGGCGTGATACGCGTGGCGCGCGCCTAGGGTGGAAGCGCTGCTCGCGCAGGTCAAGGCGTTGCTTGCCCAGCCGGCCGTGCAGTACGGTGCCGCGCCGTTTCTCGCCGGCCTCGCCGCCGCGCTCCTGCTGCAACCGCTGCGGCTTGCCGGGCTCGCCCTTGCCGCCGGAGTTTTCGCGGCGCTTTACCTCGCCGGACGGCTCGACTTCCAGGAGCGCGCGCTCATCACGCTCGCCGCGGCGGCTGCATTCGGCGCGCTCACCGACGTCGCTTTCCGGCCGACGCGCGCCGCCGGCGTGCTGCTCGGCATCGCTTTCGGCATGGCGGTGTTCTGGGTTTACTTTCGGATGCTCGGCGGCAAGCCGCCGCAGGTGCTCGCGGTTTACGCGCTCGGCATCGCTGCGCTTACCGCGCTGGTGGTCGCCTGCTCGGTGCTGTCGCTGGACGAGCCGGCGCGCGCCGGCGCCGCAGCGCTCGCGCTGGGCGCGGCGCTCGGGTTGGGAAGCTGGGCCTTCTCCTGGCGCTTCGACCTGCCGGCCTTCGCGCTCGCCGCGGCGAGCGGCGGCTTCCTGCTGCTCGCGGTGCTGTACGGAAGGGGCCTTTCGGCGGGCGCCTCGTTCACGCTGTCCAGCGGCGTCGCCGCCTCCGTGCTCGCCGCCGGCGCGGTGCTGAACGGGCGGCTGCCCTGGCAGGCGGCCGCCGCGCTGCCGCTCGTGCCGCTCGCCGCGCGGCTGCCGCTGCCGCTCGTCTGCGCGCCGCTCGCCGCCGCGGGCGTGTGCGCGATCGCCTGGCTTCTCAGGCGAGCAGGATGAGCAGCCACACCGCCGCGGCGTTCGCCAGCGCGATGAACACCGCCGCGCTGCCGATGTCCTTCGCGCGGCCGATGAGCGGATGGTCCTCGAGCGAGATGCGGTCCAGCGTGGTTTCGATGGCCGAGTTCACCAGCTCCACCAGCAGCACCAGCAGCAGGCTGCCCAGCAGCAGGGCGCGCTCGACCGCGGTTTGCCCTAGAAACAAGCCAAGCGGCGCGAGGACCGCGGCCGCCAATACCTCCAGACGAAACGGCACTTCGTGGCGCCACGCCGCGGCGAGGCCGCGCAGGGACAGGCGCAGCGCGATGAACGGCCGCGCGAGCAGCGGCTTCTTCTTGTGGCGGCTCTCCACTACGCGGGCGCCGCCAATGCGAGCAGCAGCTCTTCCTGCGCCGCGCGGCGCTTGCTGCGGCGCGGCTTGAGCAGCTCGTAGGTGCCGTCGGAGCGCATCTCCCAGGCCTGGCAATTGTCTTCCAGGTAGGGCAGCAGGCCTTCGCGTATGACCCTGCGCTTCAGCCCAGGGTCGAGCACCGGGAAGCACAGCTCGATGCGGCGGAAGAAGTTGCGGTCCATCCAGTCGGCGCTCGCGAGATACACGTCGTCCGCGCCGCCGTTCTGGAAGTAGAACACCCGCGAATGCTCGAGGAAGCGCCCGACGACCGAGCGCACGCGGATGTTCTGCGACAGGCCCTCGATGCCGGGCTTGAGCGCGCACACGCCGCGCACCACCAGGTCGATGCTCACGCCGGCCGCGGACGCGAGGTACAGCTCCTCGATGATCTGCGGCTCGAGCAGGGCGTTCATTTTCGCGATGATGCGCGCCTCCTTGCCTTCGGCGGCGAGCCGCGCTTCGTTGCGGATGGCGGCGAGGATGCGCTTGTGCAGCGTGAAGGGCGACTGCCACAGGTGCTTCATCCTGCCCGCGCGGCCCAGCCCGGTGAGCTGCTTGAACACCTCGTTCACGTCCGCGCAAACCTCCTCGTTCGCCGTGAGCAGGCCGAAATCGGTGTACTGGCGCGCGGTGCTGGGGTTGTAGTTCCCCGTGCCCAGGTGCACGTAGCGGCGCAGCAGCTTGCCGTCGGGGCCGTCCTCGCGCCGCACCACCAGCGACATCTTGGCGTGCGTCTTGTGCCCGACCACGCCGTAGATCACGTGTGCCCCCACTTCCTCCAGCCGGGCGGCCCAGTTGAGGTTGGTCTCCTCGTCGAAGCGCGCCATCAGCTCCACCACCACCGTCACTTCCTTGCCCTTGCGCGCCGCCTCCACCAGGATCTCCATCAGCTCCGAATCGGTGCCGGTGCGGTACACCGTCTGCTTGATGGCGATCACCCCCGGGTCGTTGGCGGTGGTGCGGATGAACTCGATCACCGGCAGGAAAGACTGGAAGGGATGGTGCAGAAGCACGTCCTGCTTTCGCAGCGCATCGAACAGCTCGCCGCCCCCCAGGCCCGGGGGCAGCACAGGCTGGAACGGCGGGTACTTGAGCGCCGGCCGGTCCACCTGGTCCGGCACCTCGCGCAGCCGGTAGAGGTTCACCGGTCCTTCGACGCGGTACAGGTCGTTTTCGTCGAGCGAGAACTGCTGCAGCAGGAACTCGACCATGCGCTGCGAGCAGTTGTCGGCGACCTCCAGGCGCACCGCATCGCCGAAGTGGCGGTGCAGCAGCTCGCCCTTCAGGGCGGCATGCAGGTTCTTGATCTCCTCCTCGTCGACGAACAGATCCGAGTTGCGCGTGACGCGGAACTGGTAGGAGCCCTTCACGCTCATCCCCGCGAACAGCTCGCCGACGTGCGCGTGCAGGATGGAGGACAGGAAAACGAACGCGTAGGGTGCGCCGGCGACCGCCTGCGGCAGCCGGATCACGCGCGGCAGCGCGCGCGGCGCCTGCACGATCGCCGCGCCCGAGCCGCGGCCGAAGGCGTCGCGGCCTTGCAGCTCGACGGCGAAGTTAAGGCTCTTGTTGAACACGCGCGGGAACGGGTGCGCCGGGTCCAGGCCGATGGGCGTGAGCACCGGCAGCAGCTCTTTGAAGAAATACTCGCGGATCCACTGGCGCTGGCCGGCGTTCCAGTCCTCGCGTTTCGGGAACACCACGCCTTCGCGCGCGAGCGCGGGAAGCACCACCTCGTTCAGCAGCCGGTACTGGTCGGCGACCAGCGCATGCGCCTCGGCGCTCACGGCCTCGAACACCTCCGTGGGACCGCGGCCGTCGCTGCCGGGCTCGGGCAGGCCGAGCTTGATCTGCTCCTTCAGCCCGGCGACGCGGATCTCGAAGAACTCGTCGAGGTTCGACGATACGATGGTAATGAAGCGCAGGCGCTCGAGCAGCGGCGCCGACTCGTCGGCCGCCTGCGACAGCACGCGGCGCTGGAAGGCGAGGATGCCGAGCTCCCGGTTGAGAAATTGTCCCGGCTGGGGGATTCTACGGTTCATCGAAGCAGGAGATTCTACTTGGCGGATTCGGCAAGCACGCTCGCGGCAGTCGACCTCGGCTCCAACAGCTTTCACCTCGCGATCGGCCGCGTGGTCGACGGCCAGATCTACCCGCTCGACGCGGTGCGCGAAGTGGTGCGCCTGGGCGGCGGCCTCGGCGCGGACAAGCGCATCGATCGCGCCACGCAGGCGCGCGCGCTCGAGGCGCTCGCGCGCCTCGCAGAGCGGCTGCGCGGCTTTCCGCGCAACCAGGTGCGCGCGGTCGGCACCAACGCCCTGCGCGTGGCGAAGAACGCCTCGCCGTTCCTGCGCGAGGCGCGCCAGGTGCTCGGCTTCCCGATCGAGGTGATCTCGGGGCGCGAGGAGGCGCGCTTGATCTTCCTCGGCGTGGCGCACGCGCTGCCGGCCGCCGAGCACCGGCGCCTGGTGATCGACGTCGGCGGCGGCTCGACCGAGCTCATCATCGGCCGCGGCTTCGAGCCGCAGCTCACCGAGTCGCTGTACATGGGCTGCGTGAGCTTCAGCCTGAAATATTTCCCGGGCGGCGAGATCGACAAGCCGCGCATGAAGGCCGCCGAGCTGGCCGCGCGGCAGGAGCTCGCGGGCATCGTGCGCGCGTACCGCGGCGCGGGCTGGGACGAGGCGGTAGGCTCGTCGGGAACCGCTCGCTCCCTGGCCAGCATCCTGCGCGAGAACGGCTTCGCTGCCGAAGGGATGACGCGCGACGCCCTGGAGCGGCTGAGAAGCCTGCTCGTCAAGCAGGGCCGGGCCGACCCCGAGCGCGTCGCCGGGCTGCGGCCCAATCGCGCGCCAGTGCTGCCCGGGGGCCTCGCCATCATGAGCGCGCTGTTCGACGAGCTCGGCCTCGAGGCGATGAAGGTGTCGGACGCGGCCCTGCGCCACGGCGTGCTTTACGATCTCCTGGGCCGGGTCGAGCACCGCGACATGCGCGAAGCGACCGTGGCGCAGTTCATGCGCCGCTATCACATCGAAAGCGCCCAGGCCGAGCGCGTGAAGGCCCTGGCGCTCACCATCTACGATGCCCTGTCGCCCGGCGCCGAGCGCGACGACGACGGCGAGCGCCAGGTGCTGGCCTGGGCTGCGCGGCTCGCCGAGATCGGGCTGTCCATCGCCCACGCGCAATACCACAAGCATTCGGCCTACGTGCTGTCGAATGCCGACATGCCGGGGTTCTCGCGCATGGAGCAGGCGCGCCTTGCGCGCATCGTGCTCGCGCACCGCGGCAAGCTGGAAAAGATGCGCGACGCCGGGCTCGACGCGGCCGAGTGGAAGCTGGTGTTCGCGCTGCGCACCGCCTCGCTCATCCTGCGCAGCCGCACCGATGCGCGCCTGCCGTTCCTGCGCGTGGCGGCGGACGCCGGCGGTTTCGCCATCGACCTGCCGCAATCGTGGCTCGAGGAGAACCCGCTGTCGGCCGCGGCGCTCGAAGCCGAAGCCCACCACTGGAGCGCGGTCGGCATGAAGCTGCAGGTGAGCGGCCTGTCCGACCGCAAGGTGTCGGTACTAAAGCAGGTCGGGTGAGATGACCGCGCGCACCGTGCTGCGGTTGGCGATCCACCACAGCGCGCCCTTGGCCACGCTCCAGTCGCGCTCCTCGCCGCACAGCAGCTGGGCGATCGCAAGGCCGAGGTCCGGCTGGTGGCCAACCACGACGACCGTGCCCTCGTTTGCGGCGGCTTTCAGGAGCGCCTCGACCGTCGCTCCCGGAGCGAGCTCCTTGAGCGTCTCGAAGTGTTCGTTCAAGGCTCCGGCAGTCTCCTGGGCGCGCAGCGCCGGGCTTGCGAGCAGCCGATAGCGCTCGGGCAGGCGGGCGCGCAGCCACGCCGCCACGCGCGCCGCCTGCTCGCGGCCCTTGGGCGTCAACCGGCGCGCCAGGTCGGGCGCCCCGTTCTCGGCATCCGCATGCCGCCACAGGATCAGGTCCATGCGATTAGTATAAAATCGCCTCCCCTGTTGTTACGGCAGGCGCGTAGCTCAGCTGGTTAGAGCACTACCTTGACATGGTAGGGGTCGTTGGTTCGAGTCCAATCGCGCCTACCAGCTTCTTCAACCTGGATCTTGAAGCGGAATGCCCACCATCCGTCTTCCCGACGGCTCGTCGAAGTCGTTTCCGAACCCCGTCACCGTCGCCGACATCGCCGCTTCCATCGGCGCGGGGCTGGCGCGCGCGGCGCTCGCGGGGAAGGTGAACGGCAAGCTGGTCGACACCGGGTTTCTGGTGGAGGGGGACGCCGACGTCTCGATCGTCACCGAGCGCGACCCCGAGGGCGTCGACATCCTGCGCCACTCCACCTCGCATCTGCTCGCGCACGCGGTGAAGGAGCTGTTCCCCGAGGCGCAGGTCACGATCGGCCCGGTGATCGAGAACGGGTTCTACTACGACTTTTCCTATTCGCGGCCGTTCACGCCCGAGGACCTGGCGGCGATCGAAAAGCGCATGCACGAGATCGCCAGGCGCGATCTCCCGGTGCACCGCAAAGTGATGAGACGCGACGAGGCGGTCGAGTTCTTCAAGTCGATGGGCGAGAAGTACAAGGCCGAGATCATCGCGGCGATCCCGGCGGACGAGCCCATCTCGCTGTACGGCCAGGGCGACTGGATCGACCTGTGCCGCGGCCCGCACGTACCCTCGACCGGCAAGCTGAAGGTGTTCAAGCTGATGCGCGTGGCCGGCGCCTACTGGCGGGGCGATTCAAAAAACGAGATGCTCCAGCGCATCTACGGCACCGCCTGGGGGAGGAAGGAGGACCAGGAGGCGTACCTGAAGATGCTGGAGGAGGCGGAGAAGCGCGACCACCGGCGCCTGGGCACGCAGCTGGATCTCTTCCACATGCAGGAGGAGGCGCCCGGGCTGGTGTTCTGGCACCCGAAAGGCTGGGTGCTGTGGCAGGAAGTCGAGCAGTACCTGCGGCGGGTCTACCGCGACAACGGCTACCGCGAGGTGCGCGGCCCGCAGATCCTCGACCGCAGCCTGTGGGAGCGCACCGGCCACTGGGAGAACTTCAAGGAGAACATGTTCACCACGTCCTCCGAGAACCGCGACTACGCCATCAAGCCGATGAACTGCCCCGGCCACATCCTCATCTATAACAAGGGGGTGAGGAGCTACCGCGAGCTGCCGCTGCGCTACGGCGAGTTCGGCTCCTGCCACCGCAACGAGCCCTCCGGGGCGCTGCACGGGCTGATGCGGGTGAGGGGCTTCGTGCAGGACGACGGCCATATCTTCTGCACCGAGGAGCACATCCTTTCCGAATGCGTCGCCTTCACGGAGCTGCTGCAGAAGGTCTACCGCGACTTCGGCTTTACCGAGGTGATCTACAAGATCGCCACGCGCCCGGCCAAGCGCATCGGCTCGGACGAGGCCTGGAACAAGGCGGAAAAGGCGCTGACGCAGGCGCTGGAGAAATCGGGCGTAAGCTACGCGGTGTCGCCCGGCGAAGGCGCTTTCTACGGGCCCAAGATCGAGTACTCGCTGAAGGACGGCATCGGCCGCGTCTGGCAGTGCGGCACCATGCAGGTCGACTTCAGCATGCCCGGGCGGCTGGGCGCGGAGTACGTGGCCGAGGACAACACGCGGCGCACGCCGGTGATGCTCCACCGCGCGATCGTGGGCTCGATGGAGCGCTTCATCGGCATCCTCATCGAGCACTACGCCGGCGCCTTCCCCCTGTGGCTCGCCCCCGAGCAGGTGATCGTAATGAACATTACCGAGCGGCAGGCCGATTACGCCCGCGCGGTCAAAGATCATCTGTCTAAACAGGGGTTTAGAGCGCGCACGGATTTGCGGAACGAGAAAATTTCCTATAAGATCCGCGAACATAGCCTGCAGAAGCTGCCCTACCAGGTGGTGGTCGGCGACAAGGAACTGCAGGCCGGAACAGTGGCCGTGCGCACGCGCAGCGGCGAAGACCTCGGGCCCATGAGCCCGGACGCC
>DATACE010000283.1:0-3543 GCA_036259215.1 Burkholderiales bacterium
CGACCGCCAGCTCGAGGCGCAGCGCGCGACCAACCGGCTGCTCGAAGGGCGCAACTCCGCCCTCGCCGCCGAGGTGCGCGACCTGAAGCAGGGCATCGAGGCGATCGAGGAGCGCGCGCGCTACGAGCTCGGCATGATCCGCGAGGACGAGGTGTTCTTCCAGATCGTCGAGCCGCAACCGGCGTCAGCCAAACCGGGGTCAGAGCCCGATTCAACTCAGTCGGCGACGTCGGGCTCGAAGACTAAGCACTGAACGGCTCACTGCCGCGGTTTTGGCCGCGGCAATGGCTAGGTTCCCGCCGAGGGCGTAAAGTATGGTCTTTACCCAGTCAAGCCTTGCTCCCGCCATGAAACTCGCCCCTCAACAGCTCGAGCAGTTCGACCGCGAAGGGTATCTCTTCTTCCCCTCGCTTTTCACCCCTGCCGAGGTCAAGGCGCTGACCGACGAGGTGCCCGCGCTGTACGCGCAGCGCCGGCCCGAGAACGTCCGCGAGAAGACCGGCGACGTGGTGCGCACCAACTTCGCCGCGCACATGTACAGCTACCCGTTCGCCAAGCTGGCGCGCCACCCGCGCATGGTAGAGCCGATCCGCCAGATCTTCGGCGAAGAGGTGTACATGCACCAGTTCAAGATCAACGGCAAGGCCGCGTTCGACGGTGACGTGTGGCAGTGGCACCAGGACTACGGCACCTGGCGAAACGACGACCAGATGCCCGAGGCGCGCGCCATGAACGTGGCCATCTTCCTCGACGAGGTGAACGAGTTCAACGGTCCGCTGATGTTTATCCCGGGCAGCCACAAGCTGGGCGTGCTCGACGCCGAGCACGACACCGGCACCACCAGCTATCCGCTGTGGGTCATCAACCCGGACACCATCAGGCAGCTGGTCGGCCGCGGCGGCATCGTCGCGCCCAAGGGCCCGGCCGGCTCCATGATCCTGTTCCACGGCTGCCTGGTGCATGCCTCGACCTCCAACCTGTCGCCCTGGAACCGCGTGAGCGTCTACCTTTCGCTGTGCGCGGTGTCGAACCACATCCGCCGCTTCAAGCGCCCGGGCTACATCGCGCACCGTGATTTCACCCCCATCCGCCCGCTCCCCGACGACTGCCTGCTGCGGCACTACGACGTGCCGCTGCCTTGGAAAGACGGCACGCCGGCCGAAGAGCTGCAAGGCAACCTGAAAGCTGCTTAACTTTTGAATCTCTATTCGAAACTGCTGCAGAGGAAAGACAAGCCGCTGCGCATCGGCGTCATCGGCGCGGGCAAGTTCGGCGCCATGTACATCGCCCAGGTGCCCAAAACCCCCGGCGTGCACCTGGTAGGCATCGCCGACCTTGCGCCGGACCTCGCACGAGCGAATCTGGACAGGGTAGGTTGGGCTAAGGAGGCGTACGGAGCCGGCTCGCTCGATGAAGCCTTGAAGCAAAAGCGCACTCACCTCTCGGATGACTGGGAAAAGCTGGTGGCGCATCCGGCGATCGACATCATCATCGAGTCCACCGGCAATCCGCCGGCGGCGGTGGAGCACGCGCTGGCGGCGTTTCGCCACGGCAAGCACGTGGTCATGGTGACCGTCGAGGCCGACGCGTTCTGCGGGCCGCTGCTCGCGCGCAAGGCGGCGGAGGCGGGCGTGGTCTACAGCCTAGCCTACGGCGACCAGCCGGCGCTGATCTGTGACCTGGTCGACTGGGCGCGTGCCGCCGGCTTCCCGGTGGTGGCGGCGGGCCGCGGCCACAAATGGCTGCCGCACTTCGCTCAGTCCACGCCCTAGACGGTGTGGGGCCATTACGGGCTCACGCCCGAGCAGGCCAATTCGGGCGGCCTCAATCCCAAGATGTTCAATTCCTTCCTCGACGGGTCCAAGCCGGCCATCGAGACGGCCGCGGTCTGCAATGCCACCGGCCTCACGCCGGCGCCCGGCGGCCTGCTTTATCCGCCGGGCTCGGTGGACGAGATTCCCTCGCTGATGCGCCCGGTCGACGAAGGCGGGGTGCTGCATCACAAGGGTCAGGTCGAAGTCGTGTCTTCCTTGACCGAAGATGGGAAGGTCATCCCCTACGACATCCGCTTCGGCGTGTTCGTGGCCTTCGAGGGCGAGACCGACTACATCCGGCGCTGCTTCGCCGAGTACGGCGTCAAGACGGACCCTTCGGGCCGCTACGCCTGCCTGTACAAGCGCTGGCACCTCATTGGCCTGGAAGTGGGCATCTCGGTCGCTGCGGTCGGGCTGCGGGGCGAGCCGACGGGCTGCGCCACCGGCTGGCGCGCCGACGCGATCGCCGTTGCGAAGAAAGACCTATCGCCGGGCGAGCTGCTGGACGGCGAGGGCGGGTATACGGTCGTAGGACGCCTGATGCCGGCGCAGGCTTCGCTAGCGCGAGGCTGCCTGCCGCTCGGCCTTGCGCACGGCTGGAAAATGCTGCGCGCGGTGGCGGCCGGTGAGCCGGTTTGCTGGCGCGACGTGGCCTTTGACGCCGATGCCACCGCGGTGCGCGTACGGCGCGAGATGGAGGCGATGTTCGGCACGCCGCCTGCTTCGCCGGTGCATGGAGTACGCGGTACGGCGCTCGACCACGCATCTTGAAGTGGCGCCCTCCTGCTCCTCGACGAGCAGGCGCGCCGCTCCGCCGAGTTCGCGCAGCACGTGGCGGAGAACCGCGGGATCGGCGTGCGGGTTTTTTCCGAGCGCGAGCCGACCCTCAGTGGCTGCTGGCCTGAGCCGCTGGCGCCGGTCAGCACCTGCTGCGGGATCTTGCAGCGCTTCGGCGCCGTGCGCCGCCTCCCGCGCCGACGCGCAGCTGCCGCTGCCGTTGCGGTCGAACGACTGGACGGCGAAGCCGGTGCGCGCCAGGTTGGCCGCCATGGGCGTGCCCATGGCGCCCAGCCCGATGAAGGCTATTTTTCGGATTGAAACACCTCCTTCGCGCAGCGAAACGCCACCACCGCCGCCGGCACGCCGCAATAGATGGCGGTCTGCATCAGCACTTCCTTGATCTCATCCTTGGTGAGGCCGTTGTTGAGCGCGCCGCGCAGGTGCAGCTTCAGCTCGTGCTCCTTGCCCAGCGCGGTCAGCATGCCGAGGTTGAGCACCGAGCGCATCTTGCGCGACAGGCCCGGCCGGTTCCATATGTCGTTCCAGCAATAGGTGTTCAGCAGCTCGGTGAACTCGCGGTTGAAGTCGTCCACGCCGGCCATCGATTTTTCCACCCAGGCCTTGCCCAGCACCTCGGTGCGCGTTTTCAGGCCGTCGTCGTAGCGTTCCTTGTGATTGCGTTTGTCCAAGAGGGTCTCCGTTGAGTAGCAGGCCGATTTTACATAGCATAGGGATCGGCTATTCCGGAAAATTCGCGGAGATTCTCGGAGATTCGCATGGACATCAAGCAGCTGCACCACGTCGCCTACCGCTGCAAGGACGCAAAGGAGACCGCCGATTTCTACACCCGCGTGCTAGGACTGGAATACGCGATGGCGATGTCCGAAGATCGCGTGCCCAGCACCGGCGAAGCGCATCCGTACATGCACGTCTTCTTCCGCATGGACGA
>DATACE010000284.1:0-2747 GCA_036259215.1 Burkholderiales bacterium
GAATAGGAAATCGGGCTCTGACCCCCATTAGACTGACCGCCATTAGACGAGGTAGCGCGCTCCGCCGCACACCGAGATCGCCTGGCCGCTGATGTGCCGGCCGGCGTCGCTCGCCAGGAACAAGGCGGTGTTGGCAACGTCCTCGGCGGTGACGGTGGTCTTGAGCGCGATGCCTTCGACCATGCGCTTGCGCACCTCGTCGGTGGACATGCCAAGCTGCTCGGCCTTGGCGGCCATGATGCGCTCGACGCGCTCGCCTTCGACGATGCCCGGCTGGATGCAGTTCGCGCGCACGCCGTCGGGACCCGCCTCCACCGCCAGGCTCTGGGTAAAGCCGACCACCGCCCACTTGGCCGCCGAATAGGGCGTGCGCATCGCGAAGCCGAAGCGCCCGGCAATCGAGGACAGGTTGATGATGCTGCCGCCGCCGGCGGCCTTGATGAGCGGCATCGCCTTTCGCGTGCAGTAGAACATGCCGTTCAGGTCGACGCCGATGCAGCGCTCCCACTCCTCGGGGCGGATGTCCTCGACCTTGGCCGTGGGCCCGGCGATGCCGGCGTTGTTCACCAGGATGTCGAGCCCGCCGAGGTGGCTTTGCACGTCGGCGAACAGCCGCTCGACGTCCGCCACCCGGCTGACGTCGGCTTTGGTCTGGCTCACGGAAGGCAGTTCCGCGCGGCAGCGCTGCAAGGCGCTCTCGTCGACGTCGCATATATGCGCGCGCGCGCCCTGGGCGACGAAAGCACGGGTAATAGCGAGACCGATGCCGGCCGCGCCGGCGGTGACCAGCACGCGCCGGCCTTCGAGGGATTTTTCCATGGCATGCTCCGGTTTGCGGACCGATAATACGGTCCGGGGGAAAGGGAGAACAATAAAGATGGCGGCCATCGTCCAGGCCATACTGAAGGGCTCGGGCGGCGGGACGAAGCCCGTTCTGCCCACCTCGCTCGAGCAGGAGGAGCTGCGCGGCATCTCGCGCACCGTGGCCGAGATCCACTGGCTGCTGCTGATCCTGGTGCTGCTGTACGTGGTATTCGGCGGCGCGAGCGAGGATCCGGAGGTCAACGCCGCCCTGTCCTCGGGCCTGTTCTTCTACGCGGCCCTGGTGATGAGCTTCCGCTATGCGAACTTCTACAGGCGCGAGACACGCTGGAAGATCGCCATCGAGACCTGGGGGATGATCGCCTTCGTGACCTGGGTGCTGTGGTTCACCGACCGGCTGGCGAGCCCGCTCCTGAACGCCTACCTCCTCGCGGTGATCACCTCGGCACTGACCCTGGGCAAGGCGACCACGCTGGTGAACGTCGGCCTGATCGCGGCGTGCTACATCCTGCTGGGCGGCAACCTCGACGTGGAGGAGCTGGTTTCGCTGCGCTTCGTCGCCGCCTTCGCCGCGCAGCTCGCCCCGGTGCTGTTGGTGGCCTACATCACCACCATGTTCTCGGCCGACATCCGCTACGGGCTGCAGCGCGCGAAGCTGCTTTCCGAAACCGACGAGCTCACGGGGCTGTTCAACACCCGCGGCTTCGCGATCGCCGCCAACCGCCTGTTCGGGCAGGCGCTGCGCTACGGCCGCCCGGTAAGCGTGCTGATGATCGACTCCGACAACCTCAAGCGGGTGAACGACGCCTATGGGCACGATGCCGGTAACCGCCTGCTGCGCCAACTCGCCGAGGCGATCCAGGCGGAGCTGCGCTTCACCGATGTGCCGGCGCGCTACGGCGGCGACGAATTCATCGTGCTGCTGCCGGAAACCCCGGCCAAGGGCGCGCTGGACGTGGCCGAGCGCATCCGCAACGCGATCGGCCTGCTTTCCCGACGACGGGCGCAACCTGGACGCGCTGGTGGCGCGCGCCGACCGTGCGCTCTACCAGGCGAAGCAGCTCGGCCGTAATCGAGTCGCGCGCTACGCGGTCTAGAGGCGCAGCTCCCAGTACTCGCCGGTCATGCGGATGCCGAACTTGGCGTGCGGCTGCGTCTTCGTGAGCTGGAAACCGGCTGCGCGATAGATGGCGCGTGCGGCCGAAAGCTCGGCCTGCGTCCACAGGAAGAGCTTGCGATAGCCGCTGGCACGGGCAAAGCGGATGCACGCCTGCACGAGGCGCTTGCCCAGCCCGCGCCCGCGCATCGCCGGCTCGATGAGGAGCAGGCGCAGCTGCGCCGTGCGCCTGCCGGCGTCCACCACGAAAACCGAGCCGACCGGCGAAGCGTCCTGCTGCGCGATCCAGCAGCGCTCGCGCCGCGCATCGAAGCCGGCGACGAAGCCGGCGACGATCCCGGCCACCAGGCCTTCGAAGCGCTCGTCCCAGCCGTATTCGCGGGCATACAGCACGCCATGGCGGTGCACCACCCAGCCCAGGTCGCCCGGGCGCGGGCCGCGCAGCGTAATCCCGCTAGAACGACGTCTCGACATAGCCGTAGATGTAGTTCGAGCCGCCGCTCACGTTGCCGAGCAGCTCCGAGCTGCCGAAGATCCCCGAGCGGTGCGATACCCCGGCGCCGGCGTAGGTGCGCCGCAGCGCGCGCGAGCCGACGAGGTCGCCGAGGTTGACGTCGATCGTGGGATCGAGCGTCTGCAGCAGCTTTGAAGTGCTGCGGCCGCGTTGCGCGAGGTCGCGCTGCTCGGAAAGCGGGATGCGGTTGGCGTAGGAAAGCCCCACCCCCAGCCCGAGGCGGGTGCGCAGGCGCGCGTCCCACGGAAAGCCGTAGAAGTAGCCCTTCAGGTAGGCGTTGATCTGCCAGAAGTC
>DATACE010000285.1:0-8415 GCA_036259215.1 Burkholderiales bacterium
TTCCTTGCCCAGCTCGGCGATCCTGAGGTTGAGCGCCACGAACCGGTTGACCGCCGCGTCCTTGGGCACCAGGCGAAGCAGCAGCAGCGCCGGATGCTCGTCCGAGCGCGGGCTGAGCACGGCCGCTTCGCTGCGGCATGCCGCGGCCGCCCCGGTCAGCGTCAGGGCGCCCGGCACGAAGCGGCGGCTGCGCGCGCACAGGCGCAGGTAGCCGGCAACGGCGTGCGCGTCCTCGGCGGTGAATTCCGACAGGAGGCGGCCGCCGAGCTCGGCCGGCGCGCGGCCGAGCATCTCGCCCGCGCGCGCGTTGGCGATGTGGATAGCGCCGTCGGGCGAGACCAGCAGCGCCGCCTCGGGGAGCAGCGCGAGCACCTGCGCGACTGCGTCCCCGTGCAACTGCGCGCTCAAGCCTTGAAGTATTCCCGGCCCTGTGCCTGCCCTTCGGGAGTCGGCTTCAGGTGCACGACGACCCGGCATCCCGGGTCGCCGCGGGCGATGGTCTTCTCCAGCACCACCTTGGCATAGCCGAGGTTTTCCGCGGCAATCACGCCGAAAACGTTGGAGGTCATCATGCACATGGCCGGCCGGCCGAGCACCTTCTCGGCGAACGGGCAGGAACGGTTGCCCAGGACAATTTTCTCGTCATCCTCCTCGATCACGTAGAAGTCGCCACGGATGCGCCGCTTCAGGTCGACCAGCACGCCGGCCACCTGCGCCCGGTTCAACCCGTCAACTCGCAACGCGTGCTTATAGCTGTCGTTGATCTGCTCGCCCACTCTCTGGCCGACCACGCTGACGAAGCCCGAGGCTTCTTCCAGTCCCACCACGTCCTGCAGCGTTCCGCTGAGCTCGCGGATCAGCGTGCGCAGGAAAACGTCGCGCTCCAGTGGAATCGACAGCGCAGCGATATCAGGCGACTCGACAGCGGCATTGGGCATCAGGACCTCTCTATGTAGTTGTTTCGGCGACAAGAAATGGCTCGTCGCGCCGCCAAGCATAGCGGAACGATTGCGCGCGCGTCACCCCCGGCAATCACCCTAGGTCCGCGACGTAGGGATTCGCCTGATATCGTCGCGCTCGAGGATCCACGAAGCGGCGAGGCCGAGTACCAGGCCCCAGAATGGCGCGCCGATGCGAAAGATCGGCACGTCGGCCACCGTCACCAGGAAGCAGATCAACGCACCGAAGCTGAAGCGGTCCCGGAACGACGTGGTGAACGCGGTCTGCAGCACGCGCAGCATGGCGAGACCGGCCAGCGTGGCGATGAACGCGGGCGGCGTGGCGAGCAGCAGGCGGGTGAACAGCGGTGCAAGCAGGCCGAAGGCCATCGCCAGCATGCAAAAGAACAGGGCGGCGCTGTACTGGCGGTGCTTCTCGCCGGCGCTGGAGAGCACGGCGTTTACCGGACCGGTGAGGCAGGTCGACACCGCGCCGAACAGGCCGGTCACGATCGACCCGGCGCCGCACCCGGCAGTGATCGCGTTGATCGGCGCGGCATGGCCGTTGGCATTGAGGATGGCGATGCCCTGCGCGTTCTGCGCCGCGAGCACCGTCACGGCGAGCGGCACGACGAGCTCCACCATCGCGCTCCACGAGAACTGCGGCACGTAAAGGTTCGGCGCGGCGAGCGCGAGCAACGCCCCGGCCGGCGGCTTGAAGGTGCCGAGCGCCCATACCGCGAGCGCTCCGGCCACCAGCGCAGCGATCAGCGGCGGAACGAATCTCGAGATCGCGCTTGAGGCGCTGAAGGCGAAGAACACCAGCGCCATCGGCAGCGCCACCCACAAGTCGTCGCGAAAGGCGAGCACCAGGTCCACGCCGAAGCGCAGGAACACGCCGGCCACCATCGCCATGACGATTGGCAGCGGCACGGCCTCCATCGCGCGGCGCACCCAGCCCGACAGGCCGAGCAGCAGCATGAGCAGCCCTGTGGCGAGGAAAGCGCCGATGACCTCGGGGAAACTGAGGTGCCCCAGGGCCGGTCCGACCAGCACCGCGCCGGGAATACTCCACAGGAACACCAGGGGCTGGCGGTACAGAATCGAGAACCCGATGCTCATCAGCCCGTTGAGGAAGAAGGCGCCGAAGATCCAGGAAGCGATGTCCGACTCCGACAGGCCGCCGCGCCCGCCCACCGACAGGATTATGGCCACCGGCCCGCTTGCCGCGAACAGGAACGCCACCACGGCGCTGGCGGCGTAACTGCCGCCGAAATCGGCCAGCATCCGGCCCGGGCTTGCCAGCGGAAAGACAGGCTTCTCGAGCGGCGTTTCTCGCAGCGGCATTTCTTGGTATGGGCACGGGTAGAATCGGCCGGATGGCGCGCCGCAGACGATACCTTCGAATCCTGAGCTACGCATCGCTCCTAGCGATACTGCTGCTGGCCGGGTTCACGCTGCACCTCGACCTGCGCGTGCGCAGCGAGTTCGAGGGCCGGCGCTTCGCGCTGCCGGCGCGCATTTATGCGCGGCCGCTGGAGCTGCACGCAGGGCTGCGCGTGGCGCAGGCCGCGGTAGAGCACGAGCTGCGCCAGCTGGGCTACCGCTACGCCCCGCAGGCCGACGAGCCGGGCTCGTTCACCCGGATCGGCGATGGCCTCGAGATCGCCACCCGGCCCTTCGTCTTCTGGGACGGGCCGCAGCCCGCGCGGCGGGTTCAGGTGGCGTTCGACGGGCGGGCGGTCGCCGCCCTGCGCGACGACCAGGGGGCGACGCTGCCGCTCGCGCGCCTGGAGCCCTTGCCCATCGGCGGCATCTACCCCGCCGGCAACGAGGACCGCGTGCTGGTGCGGCTGAAGCAGGTGCCCAAGCACTTCATCGACGCGCTGGTGGCGACCGAGGATCGCAGCTACTTCCGCCACGCCGGCTTCGACCCGCGCGGGCTCGCGCGCGCCGCGCTCAGCCTCGCCTCGGGCAAGGTGCAGGGCGGCAGCACGCTCACGCAGCAGCTGGTCAAGAACTTTTTCCTTACGCCCGAGCGCACGCTGCAGCGCAAGTTCACCGAGCTGATCATGGCGGTGCTGCTCGAGCTGCACTACGACAAGCAGGAGATCCTCGAGACCTACCTGAACGAGATCTACCTCGGTCAGGATCGCGACCGCGCCATCCACGGCATCGGCCTCGCCGCGCAGTTCTATTTCGCCAAGGAAGTGGAGCACCTGACGCTCGCCGAGTCGGCCCTGCTGGTGGGCATGGTGAAGGGCCCGGCCTACTACGATCCGCACCGCCATGCGCAGCGCGCGCTCGACCGGCGCAATCTGGTGCTGCGCGAGACGAAGGAGATGAACAGCATCACGCTGGAGCAGTACGCCGCGGCGCGCGGCAGCCCGCTCGGCGTCACGCCGAAGCCGGCGATGGGCACCTCGCCCTATCCGGCGTTCGTGCAGCTCGTGCACCGGCAGCTGCGGCGGGACTACGACGAGGCGGACCTGCGCTCCGAAGGCCTGCGCATCTTCACCACGCTCGATCCGCAGGTGCAGGAGGCTGCCGAGCGCGCCCTCACCCGGCGCCTTGCGCAGTTCGACAAGGAAAAGCGCTTCGGCGAGCCCGGGCTGGAAGGCGCGGTGGTGGTGACCGACGCGCAAAGCGGCGAAGTGCAGGCGCTGGTCGGCGGCCGCGACCTGCGTTACCGCGGCTTCAACCGCGCGGTCGACGCCACGCGGCCGGTGGGCTCGCTGCTCAAGCCGGCGGTGTATCTCACCGCGCTGTCCGACCCTTCGCGCTACACACTCGCCACGCCGGTGGACGACGGGCCGTTCGTGTGGAAGAGCCGCGGCGCGCCGGACTGGGAGCCGGCCAATTACGACAAAAAGCACCACGGCGCAGTGCCGCTGCGCACGGCGCTCGCGCACTCCTACAACGTGGCCACGGCGCGCCTGGGCACCGACATCGGCGTGGAGAAAGTGCTGGACGACGTGCGCCGTCTGGGCGTGCAGCGCCCGATGCAGCCCTACGCGTCCACGCTGCTCGGGGCGGTCGACCTGAGCCCGCTCGAGGTGGCGCAGATGTACCAGACCATCGCGAGCGGCGGCTACCGAACGCCGCTGCGCGCCATCCGGGACGTGACCACGCAGGAAGGCGTGCCGCTCAAGCGCTACGCGATCGCGGTCGAGCAGGCCTTCGCCGCCGAGCCGATGTATCTCCTTACCGCGGCGCTTCAGGCGGTGGTGCGCGAGGGCACCGGGCAGAGCCTGGCGAACTGGCTGCCGCCGGAAATCGGCGTCGCCGGCAAGACCGGCACCACCGACGAGCAGCGCGACGCCTGGTTCGCCGGCTTCACCGGCGATCGCCTGGGCGTCGTGTGGATCGGCTACGACGACAATCGCGCCGCGAAGCTCTCGGGCGCGGCCGCCGCGCTGCCGGTATGGGGGGAGATGATGTCCGCGCTCGATCCGGAGCCGCTCGCCCTGCCTAAGCCCGAGGGCATCGAGCTGGTGTCGATCGACCCGCAAACCGGATTGCGCGGCGGCAGCGCCTGCCAGGGCGCGCAGGAGCTTCCCTTCGTGCTGGGCTCCGCCCCCTCGGAGCGCGCGCCCTGCTCCGATGCGCTCGACGCCGCCGCCGAGGCGGTCGACGCCACCGTGAAGAAAGCGAAAAGCTGGCTGGAGCGCCTGTTCGGTCGATGATGCGCCTTCTTCTGCTTCTTGCGCTGTTCCTCGCCGGCTGCGCGGCGCCCGGGCCCTCCCCCGAGTTTCCCCCGGCCGAGGCGCCCCCGCCCGAGGCCCAGGAGAAGCGGGAGAACGTCGCGGTGGCCGGCCTCATGCAAAGCGCGCGCGCCGAGGCGGCCGCGGGCCGGCTCGCCACGGCCGCGGCGTCGCTCGAGCGGGCCCTGCGCATCGAGCCGCGCAATCCCCGGCTGTGGCACGAGCTCGCGCGGGTGCGCCTGCGGCAGGGCGAATATGCGCAGGCGGAGAGCATGGCGGCGCGCTCCAACGCCTGGGCGGGCAGCGACGGCGCCTTGCGGGCGGAGAACCAGCGGCTCATCGAGCAGGCGCGCGAGGCCGCCGGCCGCTGAAGCAAGAAGGCCGGCCAGGACTTGACGGAAAAGCGTCTCGTCGAAGCACCTGGCCGGCCCGGTAAGTCCCTCCAGTAACTTATTAATGACTTATTGGAGGTGTATGAATTTAAACAGACTCTATGGCTTGGCGGAAGGCCGTTCGCGCACCGCCGGGCGGCCGTTGGTCGGCTTTGGGCGCCGGCCGACGAACGAAAGAAGGAACGGCAGGACGCGGGCTACAGGACGAGCTCGCGCGCCGCGCCGCGAACGTCCATCTCATACTCCAGGTTGATAACCGGCGGCCGGCAGTAGTGCCATTCCAGGCCACCGCGGATCGCGCCGCGGCGTGCGAGTTCCTCACCGACCAGCGTACCAATGTCGTGCACGGTGTAAGCCTGCGTGCCGACTTCGTCGCCCCAAGCGAATCCCAGGAGCGCGAGGCGCCGCTCCATTTCCGCCATCACGTACTGCACCTTCTCGCGCAATCCTGCCGGCGACGTGTCGCCCAGCCGCACGATGCGGCTGCGGTAGTCCGGACCGCCTTCCCTCGCCTCGCCGCCCCCGGCGACGATGAACGTGCCGCGCGCCCCGGCTGCCGGCACCGTATAGGAAAAAGCGTAAAGGGACGGCACGGCGGGCTTGTGGTATTCCGGACAGACGTTGGTGCGCGCGACCGGGTTGTCGCCGTCGCGATAGATGCCCCAGCGCTCGAGGGTCTGCACGTAGTGCCGGTTGAACTCGACGAAGCCCTGCTCGGTGAACGGCGCGGGCGAGCGCAGCTCGCAGGCACAGAACGCCGTGCTGGGCCTGCCGATCCGCCTCAGATGGCTCTCGACAAAGGCGAACCCGTCGGCCAGCGGCAACGGCCGGCGCAGGCGCACGCGCTCGATCTCGAAGCCGGCCTCGGCAGCGACGCCGCCCGAATACTGGAACACCGCCTTGATGTAGCGGTAACCGCCCGCCTGGAACACTGGAACATCGGCCATCAGATCACTCCCAGATAAGCTGCCCGGATCGCCGGATCGTTGCGCAGCGCCTCGCTCGGCCCGGAGCGGGTGATGCGCCCGGTGTCCATCACGTGGCAACTGCGCGCCAGCTCCAGCGCCGTGGCAACGTCCTGCTCCACCACGAGCAGGGTCAGTCCTTCGCGGTTCAGGCTGCGCAGCGCGTCGCAAAGCTGATCGACGACAGCCGGCGCCAGGCCGAGCGAAAGCTCGTCGATCAGCAGCATGCGGGGCGCGCTCATGAGGCCTCGCGCGATGGCGCACATCTGCTGCTCGCCGCCGGATAGCGTGCCCGCGTCCTGCTGGCGGCGCTGCGCGAGAATCGGAAACAGCGCATAAGCGCGCTCCAGGTCGCGCGCGATCGCGGCTAAGCCGTCACCGCGCAGGTAAGCGCCCATCAGCAGATTGTCGCGCACGCTCATCGCCGCGAAAAGGCGCCGGCCCTCGGGCACATGGGCGAGCCCGGCGCCGAGCACGCGCTCGGGCGGCGCGCCGGCGAGCGCCGCACCGTCGAAGCGCACCGATCCGGCGCCCGGGCGTATGAGGCCGGAAAGCGCGCGCAGCAGCGTGGTCTTGCCCGCGCCATTGGAGCCGACGAGGCACGCAATCTCGCCCCGCGCCACCGTGAAGTCGACGCCCCACAGCACCTGGACGTCGCCGTAGCCGGCGCGCAGTCCTGCTACCGCGAGCAGCGCCTCACCCATGGGCGCCTTGCGCGGCATAGCGGCGGCCCAGGTAGGCCTGCACCACCCGCGCATCCTTGACGATGTCGCCGGGCGCGCCCGCGGCGATCAGCTCGCCATGGTGCAGCACCACGATGCGAGTACACAGCGAAAGCACCACTTTCATGAGGTGCTCGATGATGATGATGGTCACGCCGCGCGCCGCGATGCCGCGGATAAGCGCGAGGGCCGCGTCCATCTCCACCGAGTTGAGGCCCGCGTTGACCTCGTCGAGCAGCAGCAGCTTGGGGCGCATGGCGAGGCTCTTGGCGAGCTCGAGGCGTTTGCGCATGGCGAGCGTGAGCGCGGCCGCCGGGCGCGCGGCGTAGTCCGCAAGACCGACGAACTCGAGGTGTCCGCGCGCCTGTGCGCGTGCCTCGGCGGCCGCGGCGCCGCCGGCGAAAAGCGCGGCGGCGGTCACGTTCTCGAGCACGCTCATCGCGGGGAAGGGCTGCACGATCTGAAAGGTGCGCGCGATGCCGCGGCGGGCGGCCTGGTAGGGGCGCAGGCCCGTGACATCCTCGCCGTCGAATCGCACGCTCCCGGCGCTTGCGCGGTGCACGCCCGTGACTACGTTGACGAGCGTGGTCTTGCCCGCGCCGTTGGGGCCGATGAGACCCACGACCGCGCCGCGCTCCACGGACAGATTCACCTGCGACAGCGCGCGCAGGCCGCCGAAGCGGCGCGATACGCCCGACAGCTCCAGCAGCGCGCTCACGCCCTGCCTCTTCTCAGGGAAAACAGGCCTTTCGGCAGGAAGAGGACCAGCAGCACGATCAGCAGGCCGAGCACGCCGGTGTGGATCTGCAAATAATTGCGCCACACCAACTCCTCAAGCGACAGGAACAGCGCCGCGCCGAACAGCGGTCCGAACACCGAGCCGGCGCCGCCGAGCAGCACCATGACGATCGCCTTGACGGAGTACAGGACGTCGAAGACATCCGGCGGCTCAATGTAGTGCACCCAGGAGGCGTAGATGGCGCCCGCGACGCCGACAAACACACCCGAGAGCATGAATGCCGCCACCTTGTAGAGCGTGGTGTTCACGCCCAGCATGTCGGCGGCGGACTCGTTCTGCTGGATGCAGCGCAGGCCGAAGCCCAGGCGCGTATAGTCCACCGCGAGCTGGGTGGCGAACGCGATTCCCGCCAGCGCCAGCATGGCGTAGTAGAAAAAGGTTGCCTGTGCCTCGATGGAGGCCATTCGCGGAATCGGCAGGTTCAAGCCCATGCCGCCGCCGGTGAGGTCCGTCGACGCGTTCACGAGCTCCCGCAGCACCTCCGCCACCACCAGGCTGGCGATGGCGAAATAATGACCTCGCAACCGCAGCAGCGCCACGCCGAGGGCGGCAGCGAAGATCAGGGCAGCCAGGCCGGCGAGGCACCAGGCGAGCATTGCAGGCGCGCCCAGAGTTTGCGCCACGGCGCCGGTATAGGCGCCGAGGCCGAAGAACGCTGCAGTGGCAAAGGACGGATACCCGGCCATGCCCCCGATGAAATTCCACGACACGGCGAGTACGCCGTACATGAGCATGGTGGTCCCCAGGCGCAGCCAGTAGCTGTCTCCGCTGAGCGGCAACAGCGCCGCCAACGCAAAGAGCGCGACCGCGAGCGCCGCATCGCGCTTCATTCGTACCCCTTGCGGCCCAGGAGTCCCGAAGGTCGCACTATGAGCACGAGGATGAGCAGCGAGAA
>DATACE010000286.1:0-10884 GCA_036259215.1 Burkholderiales bacterium
GGTTCGGCGCGCAATGAGAGTGGAGGCGCTATGACTCCTGCTATCGTTTCTTCGACTACTGGAACACCGATTGCGGGGCACAACGCTACCCATGATTGACCAGGTCATCGAGACGCGCCGGCGCGACCTGGGCGGCTTCGAGGTGGGCCGCCTGCTGCCTTTCGCGAAGCGGCGCATGGTGGGCCCGTTCATCTTCTTCGACCGCATGGGGCCGGTAGATTTTCCGCCCGGCATCCCGCGCTCGGTCGACGTGCGGCCGCACCCGCACATCGGCCTCGCCACCCTCACCTATCTCTTCGAGGGCGAGATCATGCACCGCGACAGCGTCGGCTCGGAGCAGCCGATCCGCCCCGGCGAGGTGAACCTCATGACCGCCGGCCGCGGCATCACGCATTCCGAGCGCTTCGAGCGCGCGCGACGGGAGGGCGGCCGCATGGACGGCATCCAGGCATGGGTGGCGCTGCCCAAGGAACACGAGGAGACGGAACCGACGTTTTCTCACCACGCTGCAGCGGAGCTTCCTACGTTCAAGGAGAAGGGCGCCCGCGGGCGCGGGGTCGCCGGAGAAGCGTTCGGCGCCCGGGCGCCCGTGCACACGCACTCGCCGCTTTTCTACCTCCACTGCGAGCTCGCCGCCGGCGCGCGCGCGGAGCTGCCGTCGCAGTATCCCGAGCGCGCAGCCTACGTCGCTTCGGGCTCGATCGAAGTGGCGGGCCAGTCCTGCGCGCAGGGACGCATGCTCGTGTTCGAGCCCGGGCGGCCGATCGTGTTCACGGCGAGCAGCGCCAGCGTGATCATGCTGCTCGGTGGCGAACCGGTCGGCGAGCGGTTCATCGAGTGGAACTTCGTTTCGTCGTCGAAGGAGCGCATCGAGCAGGCAAAGGCCGACTGGCGCGCCGGCCGCATGAAGCTGCCGCTCCTGGACGACGCTGAGTTCATTCCCCTGCCGCCCGACCCCGCCGCGCCGGCCAATCCGATGTCATGATGCCTTCAAGGGTTACTTGCCCGCGACTTCTTCGACATAGCGCGCGACCGCCTCGATTTGCTCGGGAGTGAGCTTGCCGGCGTAGGCCGGCATGACGCCGACGCCTTTGCGGATCGCTTCCAGCGCCTTTGCCTTATCGGGCTTGAGCTCGTCCAGCGACGGGCCGATGGTGCCGCTCGCGCCGGCGGCCTGCAACGTGTGGCACAGCGCGCATTGCGGCTCGGCGATCTCGGTGAAAACCTTTCGCCCGAGGTCGTCCGCCGCAAGACACGCAAACGGCCAGGCCAGGAGCAACGCGGGAGCAAGCCTCATGTTACGGTGAACTTGACCGCGTGGTCGCGCCAGCCGTTGTGGCCGTAGCCGCGCTCGTTTTCCACGCGCAGCTCCGGCTGCGTGTCCCCGCTCGCCGATGTGGCGCGGCTCGCGAAGACATGAGAGCCGGGATCCAGGCGGACCGGCAGCACGAACTGGCGCCAGGCGTGAGGCCCCAACTCCGGGCCAAAGAACTGCGCCTGCCGCCAGCTGCGTCCGCCGTCCAGCGAGACTTCCACGCTGCGTACGCCGCCGAAGGAAAAGGCGACCCCGTAGACCTGCGCGGCTCCGGCGCGCAGCGGCTCCGGGCCGCCGGCCGGGTGGGTGATGAAAGACTTCACGTTCATCTCCCACATCGACGGCTGGCTCGGCGCGCCCTTCACCCCGATCGGACGCACGCGGTAGCTCGAGGCCTGGATGTTCGCTTCGGTCTGCGCTTCGGTGAATGCCAGGCGCTTGATGTACTTCACGTGGTTGACGCCGTAATACCCCGGAACGATAAGCCGCAGCGGCCCGCCGTGTGCGACCGGAATCGGGCTGCCGTTGAGCTCCCAGGCGAGCAGCGCCTCCTGCATCGCCTCCGCCGGCACCGAACGCTCCACGACCACGGTCTTAGGGTCGATGCCCGGCGGGATGGTCTCGCCGCCCGTGCCGGTCATGTAGCGCATGCCCTGGCGTACGCCGCCCAGGTGATCGACGACGCTTTTGACCGGCACGCCGCTCCATAACGTGTTGCCGGCGGCACCCACTTTCCATTGCGTGCCGCTCGCCTTGTGGTCGAAAAAACCGCGGCCGTTGCCCGAGCACTGCAGCACCATCGAGACGCTCTGCAGGCCAAGGCGCTTGAGGTCCGCAACGCTGAGCGTGCGAGCATTGGCGACTCCCTGGAATTCCACCTGCCACGCGTCCGGGTTGCGGGTAATCGATTCCGGGGGCGGGGAAAGGTTGTTGCGCACGAACAGGATCTCCTCGTCAGTGACCCCGCTTGTGCCGAAAGCCGCGCGCTTGGTCTCGATCGTGTTCGCGCTGTGCACGATGACCCGGCTCGCGTCCTTGAAGGAGGCGAAACCCGGCAGAGGCTTGTCCTGCGCCCGGCTGCCGGGGCTGAAGCCGGCGAGGCCCGCGGCGGTGCCCGCGGCGCTTGCGGCGAGCACCTGGCGGCGGCGCAGATCGATCGATTCGGTCATGAACTCTCCTGTGGCGCGAGACGCCCGTAGAAACTATTGCAAAAGAGCAGGTAAATTTGCTCACCCGATAGACGCCACCCGACGCGGGAAAACTTCCTCCTCGCAACCTCCTGGCGAACATCGACCATGGCTTTGCCTGCCGTGCTGCGAGCAAAATGTGCTCCGGCTGCGCGAGAACCTGGTTTTCTTTGGCGCCGTGGGAGAATGCGGCGCGTGATCCCCACGACCCGCCCCGACCCCGACAAGCTCGCCGACAGCACTTCGGCAGATCTGCACGCCGGCAAGCTGGTCGGTCTGAAGGCCCTCAAGGATTTGGCCCGGTTCGAGTGGTTTACGTCGCTACCGCTATCGATGCGCGAAACCATCGCCGCTGCGGCGGGCGCGCTGTTCGTGCTGGTCCTGCTCGTAACCGTCGGCATGATCCTGCTGAAGTAGGTTCCTCCTTTTTGTTTGGTTGTCCGATGTTCGCTATGTGGCGCGGCGCCGCTCGCGTTCATGCAACGATGCGGGCCGACAGAACAACAAGTAAGAATGCGCAAGCTCCCGAACGGAATGGTGACGCTCCCCGAGGCGGCGCGAATGGCGTGCTTCGGCGCGGGCATTTCCGGCGCCATCTCGGAGGATCACCTGAACGCCATGGCCCAGGAGCTGGCGCGGCTTTTGACCGTCTATGTGGTTTGCGAGGCCGGCGCAGCGGAGGGCCGCGCGTTGAGCGCCGATGAGCTCCAGGGTGCTTTTTTCAGCGGCCGCACCGGCGAGATCACCTATCGCGACGGCCGGCCGCCGATCAGCGGGCTGGCCGTAACCTCCACGGCGCTATTCGCCGTCTTGAAGGTATTGAGGCCCGCGGCCTCGCGCGCCTAGCCAGGGTCCAGTTTTTCAGCGCAGGGTGAACAGCAGCGCCGCGCCGCCGACGAACACCACCATCACAGCGAGCGAGTCGTAGCCCATGCGCAACACCACGCGATCGCGGTGCTCGAGCAGGCCGATGAGGTAGATGCCGGTGAGCAGCAGGCCGAGCAGGGCGGACACGATCTCGAATGCGCCGAGCTCGTTGATCACCGGCCCGCCGGTGAACATGAGGTCGGCGACCAGGATGAGCGAGATGTTGACGAAGTTGGTGCCCAGCACTTCGCCCAGCGCCATGGCGTTGCGCCGCATGCGGATCGCCGCGGTGAGCGTGCTCAGCTCGGGCAGCGACGTGGCGAAGCCGATGAGGAGGAAACCGACGAGGCCAGCGCCCAGGCCGGTTTGCCGGGCGAGGCCATCCCCGCTCTGGGAAAGCGCGTAACCGGCTACCAGGATGACGGCGGCTGCAGCGGCGGTTTTCGCGAGCAGCCGGGGCAGGCTCTCTTGGACTTTGCGGGCGCCGCGCTGGCGCTCGACGGGCGGCTCGGCGCCGCGCAGCACCCAGGGCGCGCGCCCGCCGTAGGCCGCCGACAGCCAGAAGGCGCCGACGCTCGCGACGCACAGGCCCGCCGACCACAGGCCTACGCCGGCGAAGGCGATGTCGCCGCTGGTCACCGCAAGCGCAACCAGCGCCAGCACGAGCATGCACAAGGCGGCCAGCATCAGCGTGGAGGAGCGCGCCACGCCCGCGGTCAGCGCTTGCCGGCCGATGGCGGTATCGGCGACCGCGAGCAGGACGACGTTGATCGCCGCGCTGCCGAGCAGGTTGTTGACGGCAAGCGCCGGATTGCCGAAATGCGAAGCGGTGAGGACGTTGGCCACTTCGGGAAGCGAGGTCAGGCAGCCCAGGAGCAGCATGCCGGCGAAGGCCTGCTCCAGCCCGGTCTTGTCGCCGATCGCCGCCGCGTAGCGCGCAAGGCGCGTCCCCGCAAGCCACACGAGCCCGGCCGCGACGGCGAAGATCGCGGCGTTCAACCACAGCGGATAGCTTGCGGCGTCTGCCAGCGGCATCAGTGGCCGGCGCGATCTCCTTCGAGCCGCGCGCCGTAGTGCGCAGCCACCGCGGCGATGTCCTCGGCAGTGAGGTGCTGCGCGATGAAGCTCATCTGGCCGCTCGGATCGGTGCGCCGCGCGCCGCTGCGAAAGGCGAGCAGCTCGCGGCGCAGGTAGTCCGGGTGCAATCCGGCGAGGTAGGGCGTGAACGGCGGGATCGCCGTGCCGCCGGGCCCGTGGCAGTTTTGGCAGGCCTGCACGCGCAGCGCGTTATCGCCGAGGGTGGCGAGGATGCGGCCGCGCTCGCTTCCCGCGGGCACCGGCGCCCCGGGTTTCTTCTGCGAAGCGAAATGCGCGGCAAGCTGCGCGCGCTCCTCGGCGGCAAGGCGCTTGGCAAGCGGCGACATCACGGCGCTTTCGCGCCGGCCGTCGGCATAGGCTTCGAGCTGGCGCTCGAGGTACGCCGGGGGCTGGCCGGCGATCGGCGGATACCCGGCTTCGAGGCGGCCTTCGCCGCTCATGCCGTGGCAGCCGGCGCACAAGAGCAGCGCGGCGGCGATGCCGCTCATGCCAGCGGGCCGGGGGACTTGAGGTACCGGTTGACGATCGCGTCGGCCGCCCAGAAGGCGAGGGCGCCGACCGGGCCGGTCGGGTTGTACGAGGCGTTCTGCGGGAAGTTGGATGCGCCGATGACGAAGAGGTTGGGCACGTCCCACGATTGCAGGTAGCGGTTCACCACGCTGGTGGAGGGGTCGGTGCCCATGATGGTGCCGCCGGTGTTGTGCGTGGACTGGTAGACGGTCGCGTTGTACGGGCGCTCGCGCGGGCTCGCGGCCACCTGCTTGCCGCCCATGGCGTTGGCGATCTCCTCGGCCTTCGCGGTGAGGTACGCCGACATGCGGATGTCGTTCTCCGGGAATTCGAAGGTGATGCGCAGCAGCGGCTGGCCCCAGGCGTCGCGATAGGTCGGGTCGAGGTCGAGGTGGTTCTGGCGCACCGCGAGCGAGCTGGCGTGCACGTTGATGGCGGCGGTGTGGTTGTAATGGCGCGCCACCGCCTTTTTCCATGCGCTGCCCCAGGCGGGGGTGCCCGGCGGGGTCGGGTGGTGCTCGATCGGGCGCCCGTGGCTCATCACCTCGCCGATGTAGCCGCCGCCGGCGAAGCCCAGCGGCCCGTGGTCGAAATTGTCGGACACGAAATCGGCGATCACCACGCCGTTGGCGCCCGAGCGCATGAACGGGTTGATGTTTACCGACTCGTCGTAGAACACCTGTACGCCGCTGGTCGTCTGGTAGGCGTAGTTGCGCCCGACGACGCCTTTGCCGGTGGCCGGGTCGTAGGGCGCGCCGATGCGCGAGAGCAGCATCAGGCGCACGTTGTTGAGCGCATACGCGCCAAGCACCACCAGGCGCGCCGGCTGCTCGAGCTCGCGGCCCTGGGCGTCGACATAGGTGACGCTGGTCGCCCGGTCGCCGCTGCGGTTGATGCGCAGCACGTGGCAGCCGGTGCGCAGCTCGAACCTCGGCTCCTTGAGCAGCACCGGCAAGAGCACCGTCTGCGGCGAGGACTTGGCGAAGTGCTCGCAGCCGAAGCGCTCGCAGAAGCCGCAGAAGGTGCAGGTGTTGAGGCTGATGCCCTCCGGGTTGGTGTAGGGACGGCTCATGTTGGCCGACGGCGAAGGAAACGGGTGGTAGCCCAGGCCCTCGGCCGCCTTGCGGAACATCGCCGAGCCGTACGGCTCCTTCATGGGCGGGTTGGGATATTCGCGCGCGCGCGCATCCTCGAACACGTTGCCGCCGGCGACCTTGTTGCCGCCCAGGTTGCCCGCCTTGCCGCAGATCCCGAGCAGGTATTCGAAGCGGTCGTAGGCGGGCTCCAGGTCCTTCGAGGTGACGCCCCAGTCCTGCACGGTCGCATCCGCGGGCAGGAATTTCTCGCCGTAGCGCTCCACCATGAGCGAGCGCATGCGGTAGTCGGACTCCTGGAAGCGCCACGTCTGGCCGTTCCAGTGCACCGCCGAGCCGCCCAGCCCGGTGCCCGGCAGGAAGCCCTCCAGCCGGCGCAGCGGCAGCGCAACCTGCCCCGCGTGATTGCGGAAGGTGAAGGTCTCGCGCGCGGTGTCCTGGATGAGGTGCTTGCGCACCGCGTAGCGCAGCTCGTCGTGGATCTGCGGGCCCTGGAAATCCGGCACGGTGTGGCGCGGCCCGCCGCGCTCCAGGCCCACCACGTTGAGGCCGGCGCGCGTCAGCTCGCGCCCGAGGATGCTGCCGACCAGCCCGACGCCCAGCAGCACCGCGTCGGTTTCCTTCAGGCGCGTAGCCAACCTACTTCGTTCCCATGGGATGGGCGCCGAGGCTCATGGGCGGGGCGCTGAACCTGACGTTGTGCCGGTCGACGAGCTCGTAGTAATTGGCGTAGGCGCCGGGAAAGCCGATCAGCTTCCACCCCGCCATGTCGTGGTTGCCGCCGTACACCGGGTCGGCGAAGAACCCCTCCACCGTCGCCTCGAGCAGCGCCTCGAAGAACGCGTCCGAGGGCACCCCGCCCAGGTCGCGCTTTTCCTTCTCCAGCGTCTTGAGGTACTCGTCCTGCTTTTCCGGCGGCATTTTCGCGAAGCCCGGATCGATGCCGCGCAGCGCGTTGCGGAAAAGCTCCGCCGGCGTGAACGGCAGCTGGTAGCCCTGGCTCGGCGTGCCCTGGCGCCACGGCCCGCTGCGGTACAGGCGCTCGCCCGCGCCCCACGCGCCGGCGAGCTGCCGGTCGATGAACTGCGGCACGCCGGCTTCCAGCGCGCCCGGACCGAGCTCGTCCTTGGGAATGAGGCGCGCTACGGCGGCTTCGATGAAAGCGGCCTCGCGCGCATTGAAGAAGGCGTAGGTGGGCGTGGGCGCCTGCGCCGGCGCGGGCAGCGGCACGGCGACCGCAAGGCCGGTGGCCCCGGCGGCCTTGAAGAGCCGCCGGCGCGAAGGGTCGTGGGGTTTCATGTGTCAACGGATCATTTAGGGATATCGCAACGTTCGCTATCCTCAGAACGCCGAAACGGCCGTCGCCGTCTTCGCTTGGGCGTTGTAATACGTGCAACCACTTGGCGATTTAGCCGGTTCTTGGCATGGCGCTTGCGTCGGCGCAGGCCACGGACCCGGAGGCCCGCATGCAGGACCAGCTGGCAATCAGGCAGACCGGGCCATGGCCGCTTGGCTTTCCGCCGGCGGCGATCATGGCAGCCATCGTATTTTTCACGGAGCAGCCAAGCACCGCGGAGACGACCCTGCAATCGTCCGCCGGCGACGTCGAATGCATTGGCTGCGAGAAAACCTGCCTCGAGCGCGTCGCGGCCGGACACCAAGGTAACGCGATGCCTTGCGGTAGAAGATTCGCGCGCGCGGAGTATATGGTGCGGTAGGGTGAACTGCTTGGACATGCGGGGTCAAGCCGTCAACGAATCCGCCGGCGCTTACCGCGTGCTTTTCGAGCGCAGCCCGAGCCCAGTGCTGCTGGTCGACCCGGCCTCGCTCCGCGTGCTGCGCGCGAACCACGCGGCGGCGGCGGAATACGGCTATCGGCCCGAGGAGCTCGTAGACCTGCCGCTCACCACGCTCTGGCCACGCGCGGAGGAAGGGCTGGCGCAGCGAAAGCCCGCGCAGGCGGTATGGCGGCATGTTCGCCGCGGCGGCGAAGCGATCGATGTGGAGCTGCGCTTCCAGGATGTGGCCTTCGCCGGGCAGCCGGCCGTGGCGCTGCACTTCAGCAACGTTACGCATCGCGCCTTTTCCACCGCGCTGCTCGAGGCGCAGAACCGCCTGCTCGACCTCATCGCGCGCGGCGGCGCGCTCGCCTACGTGCTGGAGGAGCTGGTGCTCGCGATGGAGCGCCTGTCCGGCGGCATGACCGGCTCGCTGCTGCTGGTCGACGAGGACGGCCGGCGCGCGCGCCACGGCGCGGCGCCCAACCTGCCGCCGCCGTACTGGAAGGCGGTCGACGGCCTCGAGATCGGCCCGCGGGCCGGCACCTGCGGCACGGCGATGTATCTCGGTCGCCTGGTCGTTACCAGCGACATCGCGCTCGACCCGCTGTGGGATGACTACCGTGCGCTCGCGCTGCCGCACGGGCTGCGCGCCTGCTGGTCCATGCCGGTGCGCTCCAGCACCGGCCGGGTGCTGGGTGCTTTCGCCATGTATTACCGGGAGCCCAACGCGCCGAGCGGGCACGACCTGCGGCTGGTGGAGGCCGGCGCGGCGCTCGCCGCCATAGCGATAGAGCGCGAGCACGCCGACCGCACGCTAAAGCAAAGCGAGGCGCGCCTGCGCGCGATTGTCGACCATGCCTCCGCGCTGGTGCTGCTGAAGGACGCCGAGGGACGCTATCTGATGGTCAACCGGCGCTTCGAGGAAGTCACCGGCGTCCCCGCGGCCGTGGCGCTTGGCCGGACGGACCGGCAGCTGTTCGACCAGGCGACGGCGGACGCGTGCACTGCCCACGATCGCCAGGTGCTGGAAAGCGGCCGGCCGTTCGAGTTCGAGGAGGAGATCAGGCATGTGGACGCGCCGCGCGTGTACCTGGCGGTCAAGTTTCCGCTGCGGCGCGCCGACGGCAGCGCGTATGCCATCGGCTGCGTCGCCACCGACATCACCGAGCGCCGGCGCTGGGAGTGGCAGCTGCACGGCGTGCGCGAGGAGGAGCGCGTGCGCATTTCGCGCGACATCCACGACCACCTCGGCCAGATGCTCACCGTGCTGCGCATGAACCTGGCGCTGCTCATCCGCTCGCTGCGCGACTCGCCGGTGCTCGAGCGCGAGGCGCTCGCGGTGCAGCTCCAGTCGATCGAGGAACTGGTGGGCCGGCTGATCGATTCCGTGCGGCGCATCGTCACGGAGCTGCGCCCGGAGGTGCTCGACTCGCTCGGGCTCGCGGCCGCGCTCGAGTGGCAGGCCGAGGAGTTCAGCCGCCGCACCGGCATCGCCTGCACGCTCTCCCTGCCCGGCGGTGCGGTGGAGGTGGGCCCCGAGCGCGCTACGGCGCTCTTCAGGATCTCGCAGGAAGCGCTGAGCAACGCGGCGCGCCACTCGGGCGCCGATCTCGTCGAAATCGAGCTGCGCCGCGACGGCGCGTTCCTCGAGATGCGCATCGCCGACGACGGCCGCGGCATTGCCCCGCAGGCCGGCGAGACGGTCACGTTCGGGCTGCGCGGCATGCGCGAGCGCGCGGCGATGCTCGGCGGCAGCGCCACCATCGCCGGCGCGCCGGGCAAGGGAACCACGGTGACGGTTCGCTTGCCGGAGTGATCATGGCGCGCGTGATCATCGGCGACGACCACGCCTTGATCCGCGAGGGACTGCGCAACGTGCTGGCGCGCGAGCCGGACATGCAGGTCGCGGGCGAGGCCGGCGACCGCGCGGCGCTGGTGGCGCTCGCCGAATCCACGCCCGCCGACGTCCTGCTCATGGACATCAACATGCCGGGGTGCAGCGCCGCCGAGGCGCTGCAGCGCCTGCGCAGCCGCTGCCCGCAGCTCCCGGTGCTCATCCTGAGCATGCTGCCCGAAGAGCAGGTGGCGCTCGGCTTCCTGCGCATGGGCGCGGCCGGCTACGTGTCGAAGGACGCCGCGGCGGCGGAGCTGGTCGCGGCGATCCGCGCGGCGCTTGCCGGCAAGCCGTACCTGAGCGGGACGCTCGCCCGGCGCATTGCCAGCCGAGACACGGGTCCGCACGAGCTCCTTTCGCCGCGCGAGCTCGAGGTGCTGCGCTTCATCGCCAGCGGCTTCGCGGTGAAGGAAATCGCCGGCCGCTTGTCGCTCAGCGCGAGCACCGTGCACACGCACCGCGCGCGCATCCTGCATAAGCTGCAGCTGCGCTCGGACGTGGAGCTTTCGCGCTACGCCATGCGCCACCGCTTGGTGGACTGAAAGAGAAGTTCTTTCGGCACGTCGTAAATTTTCCGATACCCGGCACCCGCTTTGCAGGCTAGCCTTTTTTCACTGTGGCGGCGCGCAGCCTGTCGTGGCACCTCGGGATGCTCGTGTTCATCGCGGCCGCGCCGCTGCTCGTCCTGGCCGCCGCGCTGCTCGGCTGGACCGCGCTTGCCACCCGGCAGGCGGCCGAGAGCGGGCTGCGGGAAGCGGCCCGCGCGCTGGGCACCGCCGTGGAACGCGAGGTGGCGGTGTGGACCGGGTCGCTCTATCAGCTGGCCGCTTCGCCCGGCTTCGACTGCAACCCGTCGGATGCCTTCCAATCCCGGGCGAGAGAAATCGCGGCGCGCTACGGCGCCTGGGTGGTGCTCGGCGGCCCGGACGGGCGCGAGCGCATGACCACGCTGCAGGCACCGCAACGAGGACAGGCGTTGCGCGCCGTGCGCCCGGGCGTCTCCGACGTGGTGACCGACCGCGTGTCCGGCGCGCGCGCGGTGTTCGTGGCGGTGCCCGTGGCGAGCGCGCGCAATGCCTTCTGCTGGCTGAGTCTCGGCGTGCCGGCCGAGCGCTTGGGCGGCCTGGTGGAGCCCGAC